>WJJD01000052.1 GCA_014729915.1 Candidatus Woesearchaeota archaeon
ATTATACCATGCTTGAAGAAGAAGAGTTCTTACAATGACAATTTCATCAGTATGTGGTCTGCCTCCGGTTTCTTTGTTGTCATGAAATATAGTTGCAACAATTGGAATAAATGGTTTCCAATTGATTTGCTTTTTCATTAACTCCAAACGATCTCCAAGACCCCTAACTTTTTTGTATTGTTCTTTCAAAATAACAAAAATTCGGCGAGAGGCGGCTATCCTCGACTTAAAAGTCGAGGTATTACGCCTGCCTCTCTTTTTTGCCGAATTTTTGGGATTAAAAATTTCGCCATAAATGGCGGGGTTTTAAACCCACTGAAAATTTCTGGCGAAATTTTCAATAAATTGATCAAAACTCAAGAAAAACACCTCCTTACATCAGTAATTATAGACGATAAACTAATATTTATATCTTTGTATTATTAATAGAAAATTTACTCTTTTCCAGCTCTCTTAATACACTAATAGAGAATTTTGAAAAACCCCTTCGGGTTTTTTAAAAATTCTCTATAGAATATTAATAAAATTTAAGCAAAAATCGTGTTTCTTTGATTCTTTTTATCATAATTTTCATACGTTTTTGCTATGATATGATAAAAATAGCCTACGGTTTTCACATTGTTTGGTCAAAGCGGGAATTCCTGAAAGAGCCGTATTTTCAAAAGCAGTAGTTATTAAATAGTAGTAAAAAATAGATAAATTTAAAAAGAGTAAATACGTTCTGTTTAATTATGAATCCAACAGATGACACTACTCTTGAGAAACTTGTAAAACCAGCTTTTTTAATAATAGATCTTCAAGTAAGACATAATAACGGTATTTGGCATTGTGATAATGGTTCACACTATGATTGTATAGAAAGAATAGTTTATATTGCAGAAGTTGCATTAGACAACGGGTATCCAGTAATTGCATCTGAATATTGGAGTAATGGAGACAAACCAATTAGTAGTGTGAAACTAATCCCTCAATTAGATGAATTGCAAGGAATCTATGTTTTAAGGAAGCCTTCAATCAGTGCTTTCAAGGATACTAATCTCAAAGAGTATTTAATAAGTAAGGATGTTGATTCAGTAATAATTGTTGGATATCATCGAGATATTTGTGTTATTAAAACAATAGAAGATGCATATAATCTTGAATTTGTGGTTGTGAGTTGTGAACCACTTACATTTACTTCTAATCCTTCATCAACTCGAAGGAAAACTACATTAGAAAAATTAAACGAATATTCTCACCATTGTAAAAAATATACACAAATAATGGCTTTATTTAGTGATTAAATTTAATAATAAATGCCTTTAAAAATTATTGGTAGAATAGTAGAATAGGAAGAAGCAGATACACACTTCTTCCCTTCTCATGAACTACAAGCACAATTTCATTCAATTTTATATTGGATGTACCAAAAAACTGTAAGATTTTTCAGCATCCTGTATGTGGCTGTCTCTGTTGTAGCATCAAAAAGCTGGCTTTTTATGTACTTCAACTTTTAAGAATTTAATGGCCTAAAAATTTTTACCAATTTTCAGGTAAAAATTTTTAATGAGAAAACTTTATTAATAATGCGGTTTTTCCAGAGCCTTATAATGAGCAGGAAAAATAAGCATAAATCAGAAAAAAAATCTGATAAAGATCTCAAAAAAAATTCTGCAATTTTTAATAACATAACAAAATTTTACTTTAAGAATTTCAACAAACTACAGATATTTCTTGTTCTTCTAACTGTACTTGCGACAGGTGCATTGATAATAAATTATGCAAAAACAGGTTCATTTGTGTCAAAAGATGTCTCTTTAACAGGAGGCCTTTCAGTCACAATTCATACAGATGCTGAAATTAACCCTGAGAATCTCCGGGATGACTTATCAAAAGAATTTCCAAGAAGCTCAATCAATGTAAGGACATTACAGGTCTCTGGACAGGAACAGGGAATTATAATTGAAGATTCAAATACAGATGACAGTGATCAGCTTGTCGCTTATCTTAAAGAGAATATCAATGGAATTACTGAAAATGATATTTCTGTTGAGACTATGGGAAGCACTCTAGGTAAGAGTTTTTTCAAAGAGATTTTTATTGCGCTGTTTTTTGCATTTATATGTATGGGTCTTGTTTTTCTGTATTATTTCAGGAGTCTGTTTGCAACCTTTGCCGCTCTAGTTTCAGCATTTCTTGACATATTCATAACCTTAGGTATTATTACAGCACTGCAGATAAAACTAACCTCAGGAGGCATAGCATCATTTCTTATGCTTATAGGTTACTCAATTGATACATCCATATTAATATCAACAAAAATGCTCAAAGATAAAAAAGCAGATATGAATGAGGGAATAAAAGAAGCAATGAAAACAGGATTTACAATGAGTGCTGCAGGAATAGCTGCAATGTTTATCTCATTTATCTTTACAAACAATTTTGCACTACGGCAGATCATGCTTATTTTAGTCATCGGTCTTGTCATAGACTTGTTCACATCATGGATCGGAAATGTCGCAATCCTTAAAAAACAAAAATGAAAATCAAAAAATTATTAACAAGCCCGAGAATTATAATCTATCTATTGTTCTTCTTATTCATGATGCTTGCAATAAGTCCTAATCCATGGCATAAGGGAGCAACCATAAGAAATGTGATAACAAACTCAACTGCTTATAATGCAGGAATTACAAGCTCTGCTCCAAGAACGCCTCCTATGAATAGAGAAACCATAGTAGAGATAAACAATCAGGAAATTGAAAGTGCTGATGACTATTATGAAGTGATTGATGATGTTAAAGTAAATGATACACTATATCTAAAAACAAAAGTAAAAAGGTTTTTATTTTCATATAAGACCAATGATTATGTGCTTAGTGCAGAATCTGATATAACAACAAAAGTCTTAAATGAGACAGTTGCAAAAAAAACAATTGTTGAAGAATATGATGAAGACCTGAATAAGACAGTCAATAAGACAAAATATGTAATGCAGCCAAAAACTGAGCAGATTTTTAATGGAGTGAAAGATATCGGGATAAGGGTATATGATGCACCAAAGACTAATATCAAGCTGGGCCTAGATCTTCAGGGAGGAACAAGAGTTATTCTACAGCCTGAAGAAAAAATCTCAACAGAAAATATGGATGCACTGATTGACAACATGAACCAACGTTTGAATCTTTATGGGTTGAGTGATGTTGTAATAAGAAGTGCAGGAGATCTTTCAGGAAATCAGTTTATTATTGTTGAGATTGCAGGAGCAACAGAAGAAGAGGTCCATGAACTTCTTGCTCAACAGGGAAAATTTGAGGCAAGCATAGGAAATGAGACAGTATTTTTAGGAGGCGAAGATATAACTTACGTTTGCAGATCAGCCCAGTGCTCAGGAATCGATCCGCGAGCAGGCTGCAGGAGAATACAAGATGGGTATATGTGCAGGTTTCAGTTTGCAATAAGCTTAAGCTCAGATGCAGCAAAAAGGCAGGCAGAGATAACACAGAAGCTTGATGTTGTATATGATTCTTCAGGAGAAGAATATCTATCACAGGATCTAAACCTTTATTTAGATGATCAGATGGTTGATACATTAAAAATTTCAGCTGATCTTAAGGGAAGGGCATCAACAGAAATAGCAATCTCAGGCTCAGGATTCGGGTTAAATATGCAGGAGGCAAGAAGAGAAGC
>WJJD01000053.1 GCA_014729915.1 Candidatus Woesearchaeota archaeon
AATAGTTCATAACGTCGAGGGGTGTTGATAATGAAAAAATTAATAATATTATTTGCGTTTTTGATATTGATAACAACTGCAAACGCCGCAGAGATCTCAATTAGGCCTATATACGGTTATAGAAACAAGGAAAATGAATTTTTAGTACAGATAAGAAACAATGGAGATGAGGATATTGATGATGCTCAGATTACTGTGTTTGTCCCGGATATAAACTATTATTTTTCATCTGGAAATTTTGACTTAAATGATGGAGACACAGAGTCAGAGTGGTTCTTTATAAATCTTCCAAGGACCCGGGGATATTATCCAATTGGTATCTATCTTCAGGGAGATGATTACAGACAGGTAGAGTGGACCTGGATAGCGGTTGTCTGATATTTTATTAAATTTCATTTTAAATTATTTTTTTTTTAAGACAATAGTTTTTAAATTAACAAACTAATTTCTATTTCCCATGTACAAGACTATCCAAGAAAACCAAGCAAAAATATATGTTCCTGAACAAAAAAAGATTTCAAAAAAACTTCCTGTGTTCTACAATCCTGTAATGAAAATAAACAGGGACATCTCAACCTTGATACTTAATTCTATAGACAAAAATCAAATGCAGATAGCCCTGCCATTGGCAGCATCAGGGGTAAGAGGAATAAGATTTTTAAAAGAACTTAAAAAAGAAAAGATAAAAAACATCTCTTTTAATGACTATTCAAAAGAGTCAATAGAACTTATCAAAAAAAACCTGTTATTGAATAATCTAAAAGAAAAAATAAAATTATTCAATAAAGATGCAAATCTTTTCTTGCTGGAAAGCAAAGGATTTGACTATATTGATATTGATCCGTTTGGAACTCCGAATAACTTCCTTTTTTCTTCAATCCAAAGGTTATCAAGAAACGGCATTCTTGCTGTGACAGCAACTGATACCTCAGCTCTTACAGGGACATACACAGATGCATCAAAAAGAAAATATTTCTCAAAATCAAAAAAAACAGAACTCATGCATGAAACAGGATTAAGGATTCTGATAAGAAAAGTGCAGCTTATCGGTGCAGAGAATGAAAAGGCTTTGAGGCCAATTTTCTCATATTCAAAAGATCATTATTACAGGATATTTGTAAGATGCAGAAAAGGGAAAAAAAGAGTTGATAAAATCCTAAAAGAGCATGGGTTTATTTTGTACTGCGATAAATGTCTTTACCGTACTGTATCATATGATATTTTTAATGATATGATCTGCAGCAACTGTAAAAATGAACTGGATTATATCGGACCTTTGTGGACAGGAGGCTTATATAGCAGGCAATTAGTAAAAAATATGGAAAAAAACTGCAAAAAAAATAATAAAAAACTAATAGATCTCATTCAGACAATAAAAAATGAATCGGAGATTGATACTGTTGGTTTTTATGATATTCATGAGATTTCAAAAAAATACAAACTAGAAAAAATTCCAAAAATAGATGGGTTAATAAAAAAAATTGAAGATTCAGGAAAAAGAGCGACAAGAACACATTTTTCTCCAACAGGGATAAAAGTCAGGATAAATATTAATGAATTAATTTCTCACATCAGAACCTTTTAAACCAAAATTTAAAACCAGATGAATTTCTGAGAACTCAGAAATTCATAAAAGAAAAATATATATACTCGGATTAACATACCATGTGTATAAGGGGTGGTTATTATGATAGATGAAATGATACTTGAACCGACGTACCGTGTACTATCTAATATATTGCTTGCAATACCAGGAATTATATATGCTGCAATAATAATTATTTTTGGCTGGATAATTGCATCGATAATTAAAAAAATTGCAAAAAAGATTCTTATAAAGATAATTAAGATAGACACACACCTAAAAAAACATGGTCTTGATGATGCACTTGGTGATGCCCGGCTCTCAAACGTACTGTCTGTGCTAATCTATTGGTGGGTTTTTCTTGTTTTTATCGGAGAAGCTGCTCTTCAGCTTAATCTCGGAATGATAAGCAACCTTTTGATAAGATTCATCAGCTGGACACCTGATCTTATGTATGCTATCCTACTTGTTATTGGGGGTGTTTATCTTGCTGACTTTCTTACTGATAAATTGAAAAAATCTGAAAACATTTGGGTGGACAGGATTGGATTTATTCTTGAACCAGTAATAATTTTCTTTGTTGTATTAATATCTCTTGATCAGATCGGTATTGATGTATCTTTGATAATGGATCTTGTAAGAATAATGATTTTAAGCCTGTCTTTAGGAATTGCCCTGGCAATAGGACTTTCGTTTGGTCTTGGATTAAAAGATGAAACACCAAAGATCTGGAAAAAAATGAAAAAAGAGTGGAATAAGAAGAGAAAATAATTAATTTTTATTTTTTTTATCCAATACTTCTTCTCACATCAATAACTTTAACAGATTCAACTTCAGAAATCTCAGAAATCTGATCTTCAAGTTTATCAGTTGAGCCTTTATCTTCAGCCATTACAAAATATATTTTTAAAGCCTTAAGACCAAATGCAACAGGTTCTATCTCTTTTTTTAGATTATCTATTCCTGTATAATCAACTATTATTTCTTTTGCTTTATTAAATAATTCGTCCATGTCAACTTCAACTGAAGAAGGCATTATTTTCAATGTAACTACAACATCTGCCATATTATCACCTAGTTAGGTCCTGTAAATTCACAGGAAGAACATTTATATTTTATTGCGTTTTTTCTGCAGTCTATACATCTGATTATTTCTTGTTTTGCGCATTTCGGACATAAAAATTTAGCAGTGCCCTTGGAATTTGTTATTCTTTTTTTACATGATGAGCAAATAAGCTGTTTTTCCATATAAATCACCTTAATTTTTAGAATCGATGAATTATTTATAAAATTTCTTATTCTTGTATGTTCAAGGCTGCTTTTATGAGACCGTCAAATAGAGGAGCGGGTTTTAGCGGGCGAGATTTAAATTCAGGATGGGCCTGTGTTCCGACAAAATAATCATGTTCGGAAAGTTCCATAAATTCCATTAGTCTCCTGTTTGGAGAAACCCCTGAAAATACTATTCCTTTTTGTTCCATTAAATCAATGTACTCAGGATTCATTTCATAACGGTGACGATGCCTCTCACTTATTTTGTCTTTCTTACCATATAGTTTCCATATTTTTGTTTCTTTTTTAAGTTTGGCAGGATGTTCTCCGAGCCTCATTGTAGCACCATAATCCGATTTCTCAATATTTTTCTTTTGTTCAGGAAGAATATCAATTACAGGGTGTTTTGTTTTAGGATTTATCTCTGTAGTGTGTGCATTTTTAAGGTTGCACACATTTCTTGCATATTCAACAACTGCAAGCTGCATACCATAGCACAAACCGAGATAAGGTATATTATTTTCACGTACATATCTAATTGCATTTATCTTTCCTTCAACACCGGAACTACCGAACCCTCCAGGCACAATAACAGCATCATAATCATCAAGCATACTTAGATTATTTTCATCTTTTTCAAATTGCTTGGAGTCAATCCAGGAAATTTCAGGATTTGCATTGTTGTTCCAGCATGCATGCTTGATTGATTCAATAACTGAAATATAAGAATCTTCAAGTGAAAAATCTCCTATATCAAAATACTTTCCGACAATTCCTATAGATACAGTTTTCTCAAGGTTGCTTATCTTTTTAATAAATTTCTTCCATTCAGTCAGGGTATTTTTTTTGTAGGGAAGGTGGAACCTGTCTAAAATCGTTTTTGTTACGCCTTCTGAATCTAAAAATAATGGTTCTTTATAGATGTTATCAAGATCAGGTGCAGAAAATATATTTTTTTTATCAATATTACAGATAAAAGAAATCTTGTTTTTCCGTGCTTCATCCATTGGCTTTTCAGATCTTCCGATAAATATATCCGGCTGGAGACCGATCTCATTTAATTCTCTTACAGAGTGTTGAGCAGGCTTTGTTTTCATCTCTCCGATGTTTTTTGGAATGGGAAGATAAGCAACATGTACATAAAGAATTTCATCTCCCTCAAGCCTCATTTCCCTTACTGCTTCAATAAATAATACACTCTGGTAATCTCCGACAGTTCCTCCTATCTCAATAAGTACAAAATCAGCATTAGAAATATCTGCAGCTTCTCTTATTCTTCTCTTGATTTCCTGAGGAATATGTGGAATTACTTCAACAGTTTTTCCGCCATACTCAAGATTTCTCTCTTTATTGATTACTGTCTGATATATTTGTCCAGTTGTTATGTTATTTCTTTTTGAAAGAGCGACATCTAAAAATCTTTCATATGTTCCAAGGTCCTGGTCTGTTTCTCCGCCATCCGCAGTAACAAAAACTTCACCGTGTTCAGTAGGCCTCATTGTTCCTGCATCAACATTGATGTAGGGGTCAATTTTAATTGCAGTAACCTTGTATCCCTGTGCCTTTAAGAGATAACCCAATGAAGCAGTTACAACTCCTTTTCCCAAACCGGATAAAACTCCGCCGGTTACCGCGATATAACGTGTTTTTTTCATAATTACCTCCTTTAAATATAGAAGAATAAATATCTTAATTTAAATGCTTTTGTCATTTTAGATTGGTGTTTTCTCATGTATTTAAAAATTATTATGATTTGGAATATATTTTATGGATTTCTTTTGAAATCCATTATGTAAATTTTGTTAAATAATGATGGAAAATTATTTTTTGCAGCCCGTAGTTTCTGTCATTGAGAAATCACTTAACAGTTTTGATCTTATTGAGAATCATATCAATCTTTTTATTTGCGGAATTTTCCCCTTCTTCAATAAGCTTGTCTGATTTATTTATTTCCCAAAGCTCCATTTTTTCAACATCAGGCTGTATAAGAATATAATCATTCTTAATTGTCTTAAGCTTAAGATCTATCATCTCATCCTGCATAAGGCTTACTGAAAGCTTAAAAATGTCGATAATATTAGGGTTTTTTTTATTTATTTTTTTCCCAAAACCTGTGGACACATTTACAAGGATACAAAAATCAAGATCATAATCATCTAAAAGTCCTAAAGCCAGAGGATTTTTAAGCCCTCCGTCCATCATTAATGTTTTGTTGACTTTTTTTGGCTCAATAAAACCAGGAAAACATGTTGCTGCAGAAATTGCTTTATAAAGATCTCCTGAACTAAAAGCAACTTCCTTTTCATTTATGATATCAACAGCATTAACCACAAGCGGAATTTTAAGCTCTTCAAATGTTTTTACAGGCAAAAGGCTTAAGATATGGTCAATTGCTTTTTCTCCTTTAATAAGACCGGTTCTTGAAAAAGAGATATCCAATACCTTAAAAAAATCCCTAACCTTGAAATTGAGAATATTTTTTTCAATCTCTTGAGCAGAAATTCCTGCTGCAAAAAAAGCACCAATTATTGATCCCATACTGCTTCCTGCAACAGCAGAGATTTCTATGTCATGCTTTTCAAGTACCTTGATGACTCCTGCATGAGCAAATCCTCTTGCTCCTCCACCGCTCAAAACAAGCCCTATTTTTGGTTTCATTACAATCTCCCATTGTTTAGATAGTCATCAATATCATCTTCATCCAGCTCAATACTAAATCCTCTGCCAGAATTTATTGTTCTTGTTGCAGGGTTTTTTATAAATCTTTTCTGAAATCCGGATTTTCTATTATTAAGATATTTTCCGTATAATAAGCCTGTTCCAAGACCCGCAAGATGAGCAAGATTGGCAATTCCGGTTGGGAGAAATATACCTAGGATATCCATTAGAGCAAAAATTATTCCTGCAGTTCTCATTGTCATGGGTATAAAAAAGAACAAAAGTACTGGCATATCAGGAAAAAGCATGATTGTAACCCCTATTATACCCATGATAGCACCGCTTGCACCCAATGCGCTATCATAAAAAAATATTGATAACAATGCTGCTAAGATTCCAGACAATAAATATATTATCAGGAATCTTTTTGTACCTATTCTCTGCTCAACAAGGGTTCCGAACATGAAAAGTGCATACATATTATAAAACAGGTGATTAGGACCTCCGTGAAGAAACATGGAAGTAAATAATATCCAGGGTCTTTGAAAAACATCCTTTGAGACAAGCATGAAAGAAGTTGTAAATTCTCTTCCTAAGACTCCCTGCAATATAAATACAATTACATTTACAATAATTAAGACAATGACTGTATTTTTTAATTTTAATTTCATACTAAAGAGAAACAATAATAATCTTAAAAAGATTTGTCCTTATCATGGATAATCAAATTTGTTTTTTGAATCTGACAACCAAAGGCACATATATATTAGGAAAAGATGATTCAATTCATATAAATTATATTAATAAAAAGATTTCAGTAAAAAATATTAAATTTTTTCCTGAAAAAGAGATCTCTTATCTTGAATTTGACAGTTTTCTTACTTCTTTAGATTTTGAGAAATTTGATCTGATACTTTTTTCATTAACTAGTTTTTCCAATAATTTTTTTAAAAAAGCAGCATCTTTTATAAGAGAGAATCATCCTGATAAAATAATAATTGCAGGAGGAGCTCATTTTCAGGACAAAAAATCTGCTGAATATGCTTTAAAAAAAAATTATTGTGATTTTGTTTGTCTTGGCTCAATTAATGTTATTAAAAATCTAATAGAGAAAATCGACTCTGTATCAATTAACTCAATAAAAAGTTTTATTGAAACTAATAAATTAAAAGGACTATATTATTTAGAGGAAGATAATTTTAAAGGAACAGGACATTCAATATATTCTGAAGAAAAAATACCTATTCTTCTTGTTAAAAAGCAGAAGATAGGAATAGTTGTTGATGTTCTATTGAATAATCAATGCAGCAATAACTGCGGTTTTTGTGTAAGTCCCAAACACATTATAACTGTTCCTGTAAAAAATTATATCAGAGAGATAAATTCACAACTAAATGGTTTAAAAATCCGGCTTGTTAATCTTTATGATAATAATCCTTTATGCAGAGAAAATTTTTCAAGAACAGAAAGGTTTTTCAAATTGTTTTTAAAAAAATTTGATTATATTCCGAATATTGTCTTGTATGCAGATCCTTCAGTTATCATGGAGAACAAGGAAATTATTGATTTTCTGGAAAGTTTTCCCTGTTCAAATAATAATTTATTTTTAGGAAGAGAGGCAGTGTGT
Source organism: Candidatus Woesearchaeota archaeon (assembly GCA_014729915.1). Lineage (GTDB taxonomy): Archaea > Nanobdellota > Nanobdellia > Woesearchaeales > GW2011-AR15 > WJJD01. The sequence goes on from WJJD01000053.1 coordinate 7,143, forward strand.
GAAAAAATTTCTGAAAAAATAGCAAGAAAATATAAAGGGAAATTCCGAGGTCAGGATAGGTTAGATAAAGAACAGGAAATAATAAAAAAACTATCTAAAAAATTAGGAGGAAATTTTACAATAGTTCTGAATTATATTTTAACTCCGTTTGAAACATATGATTCTTTAACAAAACTTCAGACTGAATTTAATGAACTAACTAAATTAAACCGGGTTGTACTAAGATCAAATTTTTTATGGCCCCTTCCCGGAACTTATGTAAGCAGGAAATATCCTGAAAAATATGTTAGAATAGAAAAATTAGATGTCTCTCTCAAATATATTAATATGGGGGGGATCAATTACTGGGACAATGATTTTCTTGATTTGTGTTTTGCACTTAAAGCAAAACCTTTTTGGGATTTTCGGGATCCTTATTTTTCTTTTTACAGCCTGAGCATGTTTAAGTTGGCGAAATTGATATTTTTTGAGGAATATATAAAACAGGAATCAGTTAATGAACTATTAAATCCAATCCCTGCTCAATTAAAATCACTCATAAAAAGAACAAGTAGATTTTTAAAAATAATAGATAAAAAAAAATTATATGAAAAAACTTTGCAAAACAAGATTGAACTGATGAGATACAGCCATACAGAAATTTTGAATCTTCCTTTAAAATTTGTCAAAGAGATGGCAGATGAATTTAAACAAATTATTGAGTTTAAGAAAGCTTATTTTTAAGAAATTTCTGCGAAATTTCTTATAGAGAACTTTGAATTACCTATAGAGAACTTTGAATTACC
>WJJD01000011.1 GCA_014729915.1 Candidatus Woesearchaeota archaeon
GGATCAGATGGTTCGCAGCCTGTTGCAACAATCACTGTCCCTACTTCAAATTCCCTTACTGCTTCTTCCTGGGTAAGATCAATTGCTCTCCTGTCTTTGCATGCTTCAGCGCATTTATAGCATTTGATGCATGCATCTGTGTCAATATTGTATTTTAAGGGAACTGCCTGGGGAAAAGGTGCGTGTATGGCTTTTAATGGCTTTAAGCCCCGTTCAAATTTGCTTGGGATTGTAACAGGGCATACTTCTGAGCAGTCTCCGCAACCTGTGCAGTTCTCTTCAATAACGTATCTTGGTTTTGTTCTTGTTGTTATCTTAAAATTTCCGATGTATCCTTCGGATTTTACAACTTCTGTGTTTGTCAACAGGTTTATGTTCGGATGCCTGCCTACTTCAACAAGCTTAGGCCCTAAGATGCAGATCGAGCAGTCCATAGTAGGAAAGGTCTTGTCAAGGGCTGCCATTATGCCTCCTATTGAAGGTTCTTTCTCAACTAATGTTACAGGAAAACCCTTGTCTGCAAGGTCAAGGGCTGCCTGGCATCCTGCAACCCCTCCGCCAATTACAAGTGCCTCTTTTTTTACAGGCACAACAAAATTCTCCAATGGTTTTAGAAAGCGTGCTTTTGCAACAGCAATATTTACGATCTCTTTTGCTTTTTCTGTTGCTTTTTCTTTTTCCCAGATATGGACCCATGAATCATGCTCTCTTAAGTTTGCCATCTCTAACAGATATGGGTTAAGCCCTGCTTCACTTATGCAGTTCCTGAACGTGGGCTCATGCATCCTTGGTGAGCATGCCGCAACAACAACCCTGTTTAAGTTATGCTCTTTTATCGCATCTTTGATCTCATTTTGACCAGGATCAGCACAGGTATATATATTTAACATTGCTACTTTAACATCAGGAAGAGTCTTTGCATATTCAGTAACAGTTTTAACATCTACAACTCCGCCTATGTTTTTTCCGCAGCTGCATACAAAAACCCCTATCCTGGCATTGTTATTTTCTTTTTCTGACATTTTTATTCTGTATATTCTTTTAGTTCTGAATCTTTTATGATGCTTATTATCTTGTCCATGGATTTTGCATTCTCTAAGACATTTATCTTTTGCTTTCCGAGAAATTTTTCATTAACTTCTGTCCATGATGCTGAAAAGTATTTTTTTTCTTTTGTATATATCCTGTTTCTCTTAATATCAACTGCATCCTCAGGGCAGGCATTTTCACATGCTCCGCAAAGAATGCATTTGTCCCTGTCAATAAGAACCTTACTGCCTTCTCTTTCTAAAGCATTAACCGGGCAATATATGACGCATTCTTCGCACCTTTCAGGACATTTCTTTTCATCAATTGTTATGCTGCCGTCAAAGATTCTCTTTATCTTTCTTCCTTCTATAGCTTCATAATCAGGAAGCTCTGGTATGCTTTCTTCCATAAGATCCTTTTTTTCATTATCAACAAAAATTTCCAATGCTCCAGTCGGGCAGAAAGGGACGCATAGTCCGCATAAAACACATTTGTCCTTTCTTACATCAATCTTATCCTTTTCAAGTGTTACTGCTTCTTTAGGGCAGACTGTGTGGGATATCCCGCATCTTATGCATTTTTCTTTGTCCAAAATCAATTTCACTGAGTTGACATACAGGTTAAGATTTACCTGGACAGAGGGTTTTTCAATTCCCTTTGATAAATCATTCAGATAATTGTATCTGTCTTTTATTGTTTTAATTATATTTTCCTTATATACCAGATTTGAAAGCCTGTAAAAAAGAACTTCATCTTTGAGATGATTTTTTACCCAATCTAGTATTTTTTTGTAATTCTCATGAATCTCTTGTTCTGAAAGATTTTCTGCTGCTGCTAAAAGCTGTTCATAAGAATCGATTTTCTCCTCTTTAATCACAAGTATATTTTCTGCTTTTTTCAGATAATTTTTTTCCTGCATTATAATTAAGTTTTTAAAATTTCAAAGTCCATTTAAAGATTAACCATATATTTTATCTAACATACATAGATATAAAAATTTTTGTGAAATATCTTTATTTCCAAAACAGAATATACTTCTGGAAAGATAAAAATTCTTTAAAAAATCTTTTTAAATTTGTCATGATTTCATATCCTAAAATGTGTCTTGCTGTACCCGGAAAAGTTATCAAAATCAATGATGATAAAGCTGTTGTGGATTTTGACGGGATAAAAAAAGAAGTTTCTGTGATGCTTGTAGAGCCAAAAATTGATGATTATGTTCTTGTGCATGCAGGTTTTGCAATAGAGATACTTGATAAAGAAAAAGCAAAACAAGGCATAAAAGTGCTCAGGGAAATGACAGAAGTTGACAATGAGAAATAAAAAATTTATTGACACTCACATTAGAAAAATAAAAACTCTTTCTGAAAAAATAAATAAGAATATTACTCTGATGGAAATATGCGGAGGCCACACAACTGTAATCATGAAGTACGGGATAAGAGAGATCCTTCCTGATAATGTCTCATTGATTTCAGGGCCGGGCTGTCCTGTGTGTGTAAGCTCCCAGAAAGATATCGATTGTGTGATTGAGCTTGCAAAAAACAATATTCCGGTTGCAACCTACGGGGATATGCTGCGGGTTCCCGGAACCCGAGACAATCTTGAAAAGATCAAGGCAGAATCAGGAAATGTTTTTGAAGTGTATTCAACAACAGAGGTTATTTCTTTAAAAAATAAATATCCAGATATTGTTTTTTTTGGTGTTGGTTTTGAGACGACTGCTCCGATGACTGCTTATCTTTTAAAAAAAAAAATTTGTGTTTATTCTGTGCATAAGATTATTCCTCCTGCAATGAAAATTCTGATATCTGGAAATGTCAAAATAGATGGATTTATCAATCCAGGTCATGTATCAACAATTATTGGCGTGAAAGAGTATAAAGAAATTGAATTTCCCCAGGTTATTTCAGGATTTACCCCAGAGCAGATAATAAGAGGAGTTTCAATGCTTCTTGAGCTCATTTCTAAAAATGAAAATAAGGTGGTAAATGGATATCGTGAGGTTGTGAGAAACAAAGGGAATGAAAAAGCAAAAAGGCTTCTTAATGAGATGTTTTCTGTTGAGGACAGTGAATGGAGGGGCCTTGGGAATATCGCTGATTCAGGACTTGAGGTTGCAGATAATGGATTAAATGCAAAAATCAAATATGATAAGATAATAAGCAGTGTTCCTGAGCCAAAAAAAACAGCATGCAGGTGCGGGGATGTCTTAAAAGGATTAATTGAGCCTGGTGACTGTCCCCTTTACAGGAAAGTATGCACTCCTGAAAATCCTAAAGGGGCATGCATGGTCTCTAAAGAAGGAAGCTGTGCTATCTATTATGAATATGGAAAGTAAAATTTTCAATATATGCAATAGTTTTAAATTATAATTTAATCTTCTTTTCATTGATGGATGATATAATTACACTTGCTCACGGCTCAGGGGGAAAAGAGATGCAGGAGCTCATCAACAGCTTCAATTTTTTTAAAAGCAGCTGGAAAAATACTTTTAATGATTCTGCAACATATGACATCGGCAAGGGAAAGCAGCTTGTGTTTACTACTGACTCTTTTACAGTTGATCCTGTTTTTTTTCCAGGAGGAAACATAGGTCATCTTGCTTTCTGTGGAACAGTAAATGATCTTTGTGTTATGGGAGCTTTACCGTTAGGACTTTCTTTGAGCCTTGTTATTGAGGAAGGTTTTTTAAAAAAAGAATTGGATAAGATCATAAATTCTATAAAAAAATTGTCCAAAGAATATTCTATACCGATAGCAACCGGAGATACCAAAGTCATGGGAAAAGGCAAGATTGACAAGATTGTCATAAACACTTCCGGTGTCGGGGTCATTGATAAGAAAGATCTTCTTACAAAAAAGGTTGAGATCGGTGATAAGATAATATTGTCCGGTGGACTTGGTGAGCATGCTGTTTCTCTTCTTTCAAAAAGGTTTGATTATGAGACTGACATCGTAACAGACTCAAAACCTTTGGTAAAAGAGATTATTGATGTGAAACAGCTGATAAAGACTGCAAAGGATGCTACTAGAGGAGGAATTTCTGCTGTCTTAAATGATATTTCTGCAAAAAACAGGGTCGGGATGATTATATATGAAGAAGATATTCCTGCAAAAAATCAGGTCGTAAAAATTACTGAGATGCTCGGGATTAATCTTTATGAGCTTGCTTGCGAGGGAAGGTTTGTCTGCATTGCTGATGAAAAAACTGCTGGAGAAGTTGTAAAAAAGCTTAAGAAGTTCAATAATTCTGCAGCAATCATCGGAAAGGTTGTTTCGGGTGACAAAGTGATAGTTCAGACATATCTTGGAAAAAGGATCCTTAATGTGCCGACTGGAAGGATTGTCCCGAGGATATGCTAGAATTATTTTCTGTTTGTATTATAGGTAATGGATTGTTTTTTCTCATGAACAAGCATTAGTAGACCGTTGCCATATACAGAAATGTATGGATAAAGTTTAAGGTTCAGGCCAATACTTTTTTCTTTGGACAGTTCCTGTTTCCTTATAGAGAACTTTGAATTACCTATAAATTGATCTCTATTTTCAGATGTTTATAGAGAATATTTCAAAGTTCTTCTTAAAGAATTTTGATGTTTTTCAAAATTCTCTATACTATAATTCACTGATTAGAGTCTCTGGAGATAAAAATATCAACCACAAAACAACACTTTATAAAAGTTTAATTTTTCTTATTTTCTCATGCATGAGTTATCTATCACAAAAAAGATCATTGAGATGATTGAGAAAGAATGCAGCAAGAACAATATCAAAAAACCAGACAAAATTCATGCTGAGATAGGCGAGCTTACAACATACAAAAAAGAGCCGATTAAATATTATTTTGATATTTTAAAAAAAGAGAACCATTTATTAAAAAAAGCAGATATTGATATGAAAATCATTAATGGAAAGATTAAATGCAAAGACTGCAAAAAAGAAAATCATATCAAAGAAAAATATCTTATCCTTTGTCCGGAATGCGGTTCCGGAAATATTGATATCCTTGATGGAGAAGATATCAGGTTAAAACAGATTGAAGGTGAATGATTATGAGTGAAAAACTAGATATTGACAAATCAGTACTTTCTGAAAATGATAAAACAGCATATAAAATATCAGAAGAACTTAAAGAAAATAAAATCCTTGCTGTAAATGTGATGGGTTCTCCTGGTTCAGGTAAGACAACATTTATTGAAAAAATCTCTGATTTTTTCAATCCTGAAGAGATATTTGTAATTCAGGGAGACCTGGAATCTGATGTTGACAAAAAGAGGATGGAAAAAAAAGGTATAGATGCATATCAGATAAATACTCATGGTGGATGCCACCTTAATGCAGATATGATTAAAAATAGTCTTGAAAATATTGATCTTAAAAGCAAGAACTTTCTTTTTATAGAGAATGTTGGTAACCTGGTCTGTCCTGCAGGAATCAGAATCGGGCAGCATTTGAATGTTGTTGTAAGCTCAACAACTGAAGGTTCTGACAAGCCGAAAAAATATCCTGTAATCTTTTTGAATTCAGATCTTGTGCTGATATCAAAATATGATCTTTCTGATGTTGTTGATTTTAATGAGAATAAGTATCTGAAAGACATAAGAAATATCAAGAATTCTGTAAAAATCTTAAAAATCTCAAAAAACGACAAAAAAAGCATAAAAGAATGTGCAGAATTTATCAACAAGAAAAGAAGAAATCTATTTAATGATGCTGAATAACAATTCTGAAAAAGATAGTATATAAAACAGATCAACAAGGATTTTTGTACCAAGGTTAATTATTTCTTTTCTCGGATCTGTTCCAAAAATAATGCTTCCTATTGCAGCGATTACATGATGCAAAACAGATATTAAAATTGCTGTTATGATAAAATTGTTTGATAAGAAAAATGATGACAGATAGTTTATCCCTATTATCAATGAGGTATAGAATATTGTTGTATGGTCAAATGTCCCTCCAGCAAGTATCATAGGAATTATTCCTGATATTATTATGAAAACTGCTGAGAATATGAAACTAAATTCCCTTGTTATTACAAGACTGAAAAAAAGCACCGGGCTTAAGTCAAAAGGAAGCCTTATGTAATAATTAAAGTATACAATAACACTTGCTATCAATGTTAACACAAAAAACATAGTTATTTTCCTGATAAGTATCATCGATACAATAAGTAAAGTCAGAAGCAGGATAAAGTTGCTTATCTTAAACTGCTTTTTTAAAAAGACCTTATCCATTTGCAAGATATGCCTGGCCAAAGCATATGCCTCCGTCCCCTGCTGGTATTTTTTTATTTATGAAGATTCCTTTTCTTATCATATAGCCTGATATCTTCTTGTTGTATGCGACTCCTCCTGAAAACACTATTGGTTTATGAAATTGCTTTGCAATTTCATAAGTGCCTTTTGCAAGATACAACTGAGCTGTTGCTGCAAGCCTTTTCTTATCTTTTTTTAAATTTTTTAATAAAAATTTAAATAACGGTATTGTCATAAGAATGTATTTGCCATTCTCTTTTTTGATTTCAGGATTTATATTATAAGGTTTTTGCGCAATGCTTTCAAGAAGCATAGGAGGACGTCCTTCATATGTCCTTTTTTCACATATGCCAAGAAGCGCTGCCACAGCATCCAGTATCCTTCCTGCACTTGTTGTCTCTATTGTGTTGAAATTGTTTTTTATTGCCTGAAGATAAAGCTCTGTGTCTTTGTTATCAAACAGGTTCATGTCTTTAATCTGTTTATCAGATAGGAATTTTGAAAAAATTCCTAAAAGCATCTTTTTAGGGTAGATTGCAGCAGAGTCCCCGCCAATCTGGATTTGCGGCTCTAGATGTCCGACTCGTTTAATACTATTTTTTCTAGCAAGAAATATCTCTCCTCCCCAGAGTTTTCCATCTTCACCATATCCAAGCCCGTCCATTGCAATTCCTACATAATCTTTTAGATTATGTTCTGCTGCTACACCTGCAACATGCGCTTTGTGGTGCTGGATTTTTACCAGTTCTGCCTTGTATTTTTTTGAAAGTTCTTTGGCATATTTAGTTGTGTTATATCCCGGATGAAGGTCACAAGCTATTATCTCTGGTTTTAATCTGGTTAATCTGACAAATCTGTCAATAGTCTCTTTTAGAAAATCAAATGTCTCAAGCTCTGATGTCTTTCCTATGTGCTGGGATAAGAAACACCTGTCTTTTTTTGCAGCGCAAATTGCACTTGAAAGCTCTGCTCCGAGCGCTAATGTATCATTGCATTTTTTTTTTATATGCACAAGCACTGGAGCGAACCCCCTGGATCTTCTTAGAAATATTGGTCTTTTTTTGATGATTTTTATCACTGAATCATCGCACCTGTTTACTATTTTCCTTTCATGGGTTAAAAAATATTTCCCTAATTTTTCTGTTAATGCAACAGGTTTTCCAGGGATGTTGCATGAAGTCATGACCAAAGGCTCATCAATATGATCAAATAACAGATAATGAAGAGCTGTGTATGGAAGCATTACACCAAGTGAATCAAGTTCTGACACTTCTTCAAGCGATCCCTTTTTGTTTTTTTTAAGAACCACTATCGGCCTCTGCGGAGATTCCAGGATATCTTTTTCTTTTTTTGAAATTTTAACATATTTTTCCGCCATGCAAGTGTCCTTTACCATCAATGCAAAGGGCTTGTTGGCTCTTTTTAAAAATTCTCTTACTCTTTTTACTGATTCAGGATCTGTTTTTGAACATATATGAAAGCCTCCGACTCCTTTTATAGAAAGAAATTCTCCTGATCTGATTATATCAACTGCTTTTTTTATTGTGGCTTTGTCTGTTTTTGCAGAAATATCTTTTTTCTTGTGCATAAGTTTTAATCGTGGACCGCAATCTGGGCAGGCTATTGTCTGGGCATGATATCTCCTGTCTAATGGATCTTCATATTCATTTCTGCACTCCGAACACATCTCAAATTCTTGCATTGAAGTATATGGACGATCATAAGGATAATCTTTTATCATTGAAAACCTTGGTCCGCAGTTTGTGCAGCTTATAAAATAATATCCGTATCTCCGGTTTGATTTATCCCTCAACTCTTTAATGCAATCTTTGCATGTGAAGATATCCGGAGGAAGCTGTGAAGTTCCCTTTGTTTTTTTGCTCTTTATTATCTTAAATTCTTGGATCTTTTTTTCCGAATCAGTTTCCTGAATTGAAAAGGAATCGATTCTTGAAAGAGGAGGCTTGTTATTAATAACAGTTTCAATAAATTCTTTATCATTTATTATTATCTCTACTCCTTCTCCGACATTATTTACAGAACCCAATAGATTTCTTTTAACAGCTTGTCTGTACACGAACGGGCGGAACCCGACTCCCTGGACTATTCCCTTTACTATAATTTTGTAAAAAGGCATATGCATTAGAAAAAAAGTATGATTTAAATTGGTAATGGTCATAAAAAATTGAACTTTCTGTTCAATTGTCAAGCGAAAACCGACCACCACTGGTCAGAGACCAGTGGCATGCTCGTCCTACGGGCGAGGGTCTGTTTTCTGGACGTTCATTTTCCACAACATTTAACCACCAGTCAAAGACTGGTGGAAAATGAACTTTTATTTTACTTCAGAGAGGTATTTTGAGGCAGTTTATTAAAAGTTCGGTAATCATTTTAAATTTTTAATTATCCTTCTGTATTTTTTGCTTGTTCCTGCGAATTTGATAAAAGTTCTTCTGATGTCTTCCTTTTTTATGCCGAATTTCTCAAAAACCTTTACACGTGCGGAAACATCTGCTGTAGGAAGAGGGCCACGACATCCCTGGCAGGGAATCTCTTCTGATGTGCACAATGCTTTGCATCCTCCATAGGTTATTGCTCCCATGCACGGAAGATGATCTTCTGCTAAAAGGCACCTGTTCCCCTTCTGCCTGCATTCCACACATACCGGATAAAGATGCTCATTTGGTAGTTTTTCTTTAAAGTATCCTTTGGCAAATTCAAGAACTTCTGTCTTTATTACAGGACATCCTCTCATATAATAATCTACATTAATCCAATTTCCGATACCAAAGACTTTTTTTAGGGAATGCTTATTTATCCCGGAGCCGTAAACTTCTTCAACTATCTCTTTTTTATCATCAAAATCAGAGATTGTCGCAATACCTCCGTATGTTGCGCATGTACCAAACGCAACTAGCAATTTTGATTTTTTCCTTATTTTTTTTAACTCAAATATCTGGTCTTTGTTTGTTATTGCTCCCTCGACAAAACATATATCATATTTATCAAGCTCTTTTTCTCCTTTTATCAAAGGAAAAAAAACAAAATTGAATTTGGTAAGGATCTCAAATGCTTCTTTCATATTCAGAAGTTCTGTCTGGCATCCTGAACATGACGTAAATGAACGCAGAGCAGATTTGATTTTTTTTCCCATTTTCTGGATTTATCAAAACAAGTGTGACTTAAAAAAGTATTGGGGCTAATGGATTGGGAAAGAATAAATAGGATACATTTTGTGCTCAGATTCAGAGTAGATTTGGCATAAAAAACACAATCAAACCCGCAGAAATAGCAGAGCTATTTTGAGGATTTTATTCGTGTTTTTTATGGAAAAGATGCCTGAATATGTGTGTAAAATGGTGTAGTTATTTTTTCACAATCCCTATGACAAAAAGAGTGTATTTCTAAATTTTTACAATTAAATTTCTGTAAAGAAATCTTACTGTTCCAATAGATCCAAAGAATCCATGCATTCTCCAAACATCACGGGCCAGGAGTATTCCTTTAATATATTCTGAAAGTGATGTTTTTTTCAGGCTGTTCAAAATCAGGGAGACAGCAGAAGTTTGTAACATCTATTACAAGCAAGGCAGTTTTTATATAGTTTAACTTTTCCATAGAATACAATAAAAAAATCAGAACATTAATAATTTTTTATGCAATTTAAAAATTAAGAAAAACAAGTTATACCCTGTCAAATTCAACATTTAAAAAATGTGCTGCACAGCTCAGGCAAGGATCATATGCTCTTATCAGTTTCTCAATGTCCATCACAACTTCACTCTCTTCCTTGTCAAGTATTCCGGGGATGAACTTCCATAAATCTTTTTCAATATTATACAGGTTCTGGGTTGTCGGTGCAATTATGTTTGCCTTTGCAACAAAACCATTGTCATCAAGCTCATACTCATGATAGACAGTTCCTCTTGGAACCTCTAATGCAGCAACACCTTTTCCTGCCTTTACATCGTATTCAACAGGCTCTTCTGGCTTTAGATCAAGTTTTTCAAGAAGACTGATTGTCTCATCTGTCAAATGCAGAAGCTCTACTGCCTGGGCTATATTGTTCATAAAGGGATCATGGCTTGGAAAACTGTATCCTGCTTTTTGTATTGCTTTTTTTGCAGATTCATTTAACTGAGGATGATTAAGATTCATCCTTGCAAGTGATCCTGTCATAAAAGGCAGGTTGTTTGTTGCTGATACGAATTTTGCTGATGAAGTATCTTTTACTTTCTCATGCAAAACTTTCTTGTATTTTTTCTGGGAAACATCAATACCTTCAGTTGACACTATTCTTCCTTGATAAAAAGCATATTCTTCTGGATCTTTTAGTGCGACGTATTCTGTTTTTCTTTCAAATGAAGGTGCTTTAATTGACGCAAAAAGATCAAATGTCGCCTGCATGTGTTTTCTTGATTTCTTTAATCTTAAAATAAGATCATCTACTGCTTTTTGTGAAGGCAGTTTTGAAAATCCTCCGACAACAGGTGTTACACAATGAACATCTCTTCCTCCTATTGTTGTGCAGATGTCATTCGCAAGCTTTTTAAGCTGCAGAGCAACCTTTACCTCGTCTTTGTATTTTGAGGCCATTGCAATAGCGCTTTCATATCCAAGATAGTCAGGAAGTGCCAAAAAATAAAGATGCAGAACATGGCTCTGAAGTATTGAACCGTAAAGGATCAATTTTCTAAGTGTTTTTGCCTGGGGTGTCAATGTGACATGTAGTGCATTTTCAATTGCCTTAAGCCCGCATAAAAGATGAGATTGGGAACAAACTCCGCAGATCCTTGATACTATATGATGAACCTCATTGTATTTTCTTCCTTTTAAAAATCCTTCAAAATATCTGGCTCCCTCAACTCCGTCTAAACTGAGTTCTTTAATTTCTTTATCGTCAATTTTTACATAAAGATCTGCATGGCCTTCAATCTTTGAAATGTGGTCAAGCTTAATAGTTCCCATTTTTCAGCAACTCCTCAATTTTTTCATAATAATTATCAATTCCTGTAAATTTTCTTACCATATTCAGTATGTCTTTATCAGACACATTATTCTCTTTCATTATTCTTAATCCTGCCTTAAGATTAAGGTCTTCAAGAGGACCTCTGCACCCGTCACAAGCAATGTTATTTGAAGGACAGACTGCATTGCACCCTCCATGTGTCAAAGGACCAAGACATTTACCTTTTTTCTGGAACTGGCACACATTCTCATTATACCTGCATTCCATGCATACAGGGTTATGTTTTTCTTTTGGTATCTTTCCTATAAGCAATTGCTTTAGTATATCAACAAAGTCGTGCTTGTCAATTGGACAACCCCTAATATTAAAATCAACATCAACATAATGAGAAAGGGGTTTTGATTTGACATCATAATTTTCTGTTAATCTTTCTTCTCCATAAGCTGCTTTTTTAACTTCATTTTCATCCATAAAATTAATATTTGCCTGTACCCCGCCGTGGGTTGCGCAGGCTCCTAAGGCAATTAGAATTTTTGACTGGTCCCTTATTTTTTTAATTCTTTCAATCTCATCGGTCTTTGAAACAGATCCCTCAACAATTGCGACATCATACGGACCTTCTTCTTTTACTTCTTTTCCGATCCTGAAATTTACAAGATCAATCTTTCCTAAAATATCCAATAGTGAATCTTCAAGATTAAGTATCTCTACCTGGCAACCGTCGCAGCTCGTCAAGTCAAAAATTCCTACTCTTGGTTTTGCCATATTAATCTACCATTCCCTTTACTGTCTCATAACAAAATACAGGTCCGTCCTTGCATACATACTTGTCTCCTACCATGCAGTGTCCGCACTTTCCAACACCACACTGCATCATCCTTTCTAAGGACACATAGATCTGGTCATCTGAAAATCCCATTTTTTCAAGGGATTCAACAGTCACTTTTATCATAATCGGAGGTCCCACAAGAATGACAATCTTATTCTCCGGTGAAATCTCTGATTTTTCAAGAAGCGCATTTAAAAAACCGACATTTCCTTCCCATCCTTCATAGGGCTTGTCAATTGTTATATTAAATTTGAAGATCTCTTTCCACTTATCAAAGTCATATTTAAAAAGAAATTCTTCTGGAGACCTGAAACCAAAAAATAGATCAACTTCACCATAATCTTCTCTGTTTATTTCAATATACTCTATAACTGTCCTTACCGGTGCAACTCCTGTTCCCCCGCCTATTATAACAATATCTTTTCCTTTGAATTTCTCCATCGGAAAGCCGTTTCCGTATGGTCCTCTTACTGCAAGGTTTTCTCCCTGCTTAACATTCATCAGCTTGTTTGTTAGGTTTCCTACAGCCCTTATTGTAAGATCAACATATTCTGATGAATATGATGCTGATCCAAATGGTGCTTCTCCGATACCCATAACCGAGACTTCATAAAACTGCCCTGGTTTGGGATTTGAATCATGCTTTATCCTGATTGTCTTAATATCCTCTGTTTCTTCAATAACCTTTGTTACTGAAGCTAGTTCTGGTTTGTAAATATTTTTCATTTTTTTGTCTATTTCAAAATTTTTTCCCCAAAGATTCACGATTGGCATCACTAATAAAAAAGTGAACATACGTTCACTTTTTTATAATTTATTTAGGATCTTTACCATGTCGATATTTGCAGGGCAGTTTGTTATGCATCTTCCGCAGCCGATACACATCTCACTTCCATACTGGTCAACAAAATATTTGAATTTATGATAGATTCTATGTTTGAATCTCTTGCTTCTCTCATCTCTAAAAACATGTCCGCCTGCAACTCCGGTGTAATTTTTTAACTGGCAGGACGCATCAAGCCTTATTCTTTTTCCTGATTCAAAATCAAGATCAGGATCATCTTTTACATCAAAGCAGCCGCAAGTCGGGCAGGTAGTTGTGCAGCCAGCACAGCTGAAACAGATTGCTGATTCTTTTTTCCAGATATCTGAATTAAATGATTCCCTTAGTTTTTCGATCTGGTCTTGGGAAAGCTTTTTCTGGTTTTCAAGAGGATCTGAAGGTTCATCTTCTGTCTCCTGCTTTTCTTCTAACTTTGATATGAAGTTATCTCCTTTTTCTGAACCGGTCTTTACAATATAATAATTACCTTCATCATAAAATAATAAGTCATAGCCTTCTTTAAGGTCATCTGTTCCAAGGGATCTGCAGAAACAATTCTCACCGGATTTACTGCATTTTAATGCAAATATCAATGAATTTTTTCTTTTGTTTTTATAATATATATCTTCCATACCTTCTTCAAGCAGGAGCTTATCCATGACAAGAAGCGAATGGACATCGCAGGGCCTTATCCCGAAAAAAATTCTTTGTTTTTCTTCAATATTTTCTTTAATTGAATCTTTATCATATTCAAACAGAACTTCTTTATCAAGAAGAAAATATTTTTTTATAGAATATTTGCTGTTGATGTAGTCAAATTCTATTTCATCAGGGTTTGCAATTTTTTTGAATTTGACAAGAGAATTTTCCCTTACAGGTGCAATAAGATTTCCAGATGCTGAAAGTTTATCAAGAAAATTTTTTACTTCATTTTTTGAAACTGTATATTTCATCAATTTGTTAAATATCTGCTATACCTTTTTAAAATTTTTGTATGGATTTTTTTCAAAATCCATTTTGAACAATTTTTAAATGAAAAAAGTTTGTCAATATCCGAATTTCCGAAACATAATTAAAGTATCATCTGTTTTGAAGTATATGGCTATTACTATTAAAAAATCGGAGGTAATTTGAATGACTGAACTAAAACAAATAATTGAGCTTGCTGTCAAAGAAGAAGAATATTTTTATAATCTTTATAAAAAAGGTGCAAAAGAAACAGATATTGAGTCTGCAAAAAGGCTTTTTAACAGGTTAGCTGAAGAAGAGCAGGGACATAAAGAAAAGCTATTGTCCCTTGATATCGGGAATCTTCGGGAAAGTTTCAAGCCTGTTGAATCTATTGAACTTGACAAGGAACTCATGCTGACTCCTTTAAATGAGATTAAGACTCTGAAAGAGATTTTTAAGATGTCCATCCAAAGCGAAAGAAAAGCTAATGAAAGATATAATTTCTTGGGAAAAAGTGTTGATGACATCAAAGCTAAAAGGATGTTTGGATTTTTAGCTGGAGAAGAAAAAAAACACGAAGAACTTTTAAAAAACGAACTTGCTAAATTAGATATATAATAATTGCTTTCATTTAATTTTTTATGAAACCTGAAAAATTAAACCCAATTAAAAGTACAATAAATTTTTCTAATAGAAAAATCAATAAGAGATATTCCAGACAAATAATTCTTGAAGAAATAGGAAAAAAAGGGCAGATGATTCTTAATAATAGTTGTGTTTCAATTGTTGGTTTAGGGGCCCTTGGAAGCACTTGCGCTGAGCTTCTGGCAAGAGCAGGCATTGGAAAACTAATTCTTTTTGAAAAGGATGTGCTTGAGATCCATAATCTTCACAGACAGATTCTTTACGATGAAAGGGAGGTCGGAAAAAGAAAGGCTGTTGAAGCAAAAAATATTCTCGAAAATATTAATTCTGATATAGATATTGTATCATATGATAAAGGGCTTGATAAGAGTAATGTAAATTTATTGAAAGAATCTGATATTATTTTAGGATGCACAGATAATTTTGAGAGCAGGTTTTTGATAAATGAGTTTTCTTTAAAAGAAAAGATTCCCTGGGTTCATGGTGGAGCAGTTAAAACTGTCGGAAATCTTTTGAATGTAATTCCTGAAAAGGTGTGCTTCAGATGCATCTTTCCTGTGATTGAAAATTTTTCTGAGACTGCTGACTCTCTTGGTATCATAAATTCAATCCCTGCTGTCATCGGGTCACTGCAGGCAACACAGGCTATAAAAATCCTTTTGAAAAAAGAATATGAGAAAATGCTTGTTTATTTTAATGTCTGGACAAATGAATTGACAAAGGTTAATGTAGAAAAAAATCCTGATTGTCCTGCCTGCAATGGTAAGTATGAGTTTTTAGGATGAAGCTGTTATTTTTTTAAGTTTTTTGAAATAGAAAATAATCAATAAAATAATAGTAATAATTATCACAATTAAATAAAAAACATTAAAATAATTCTTTCCAATAAAAATTATTTTGGAGGAAAATCCGGAATATAAACACCAATTATCATTGTTATCAAAGGAAGAATTTCAAAATATTTTCCTAAATTGATTCCATAAAATTTCAATCCCAAAATAACTATTAAAAATGAAATTTATTCTTCTTTCTCAAGGCTCTCATTCATTTCTGCAATCATCTTTTTGATGTCTTCATCACTCATACCGTGAGCCTTGCTTCCCTGCTCGATTGTCTCATGGCCTGCAACATGGCAGCCGATGCAGTGAAGCCCGTACTTAAACATGACTTTTGCTGATTCAGGATGTTTTTTAACAACATCACCTAGAATCATGTCTTTTTTAATTTTTTTCATTTTAATCATCAAGCTCCTTTTCTAACAGATCCGCTTCTGTCTGACAAACAATATCATCCTCATCACAGGTTTCCCTGATCTTTTTTTTTTGAGAATCATTATCCCAGCATTTACCTTTTTTGCATTTTATATCAGTCATTTGTTTTTCCTCCGCAGCATTCTGCATTTTTACATTTAATATCCTGTTTTACTTTAAAGTCAACAGGAACATTATCCTTATAATTTTCAATTGCTTTGTGAAGACCCTCCGCAGCAAGGTTTGAGCAGTGCTCTTTTACAGGTGGAAGATTGCCTAGTGCCTTGCTTACCTCCTTTCTTGTAAGCTTTGATGCCTCTTCAAGAGTCTTTCCTTTGGCAAGATCAGTTACCATTGAGCTTGTTGCAATCGCTGCAACACAGCCGAATGTCTTAAATCCTATATCTTTAATGATCTCCTGCTCTTTCTCATTCTTATCTACCTTAATGTATATCCACATCAGATCTCCGCAAACAGGATTTCCTACTTTTCCTATTGCATTTGCATCCTTAATCTCCCCCATATTATGGGGTTTCTGAAAGTGCTCAATTACTTTATCTGAATATTGCATTTTATCACCTAAAATATCGGCTGATGTTCATCATCATAATCATCAGTCTTGTATTTCACTCCTTTTTTTAACGGACTCATCTCTCGTAATTTTATTACTGCCTCTTTAACATTTTTAATTGTGTAATCAATCTCTTTTTTTGTAGTGTATCTGCTCAATGTAAATCTAATTGTGCCATGTGCTATCTCATGGGCAAGACCTATTGCCAAAAGCACATGGCTGGGCTCAAGTGAATTTGAGGAGCATGCAGATCCGGTTGATACTGCTATTCCCCTCATTGAAAGATTCATAAGAAGAGATTCTCCCTCTATAAAATGAAATGAAATTGAGACATTATTGCATAGTCTCTCTTCAGGATGACCATTAAGATGAGTATCAGGTATTTTTAATAATTCTTCTTTTAAGTAATCTCTTAATGTCTCCATTTTTTGAATATCTTCTTGTGTGTGAATATATGCTGACTCAGCAAAACCAACTATTCCTGAAACATTGCTTGTGCTTGATCTTAGATTGAATTCATGTCCCCCCCCATGAAGCAGAGGAGTTATTTTAATGCCTTTTCTTTTATACAATGCTCCTACTCCTTTTGGACCGTGGATCTTATGGGCATTTAAAGTTACGAGATCAAGCTTCATCTCTTTTACATCAATCGGAACCTTTGTAAAGCTCTGGCATGCATCTGTATGAAATAAAACATTATTCTCTCGGCAAATCTTTCCATATTTTCCTATTGGAAGGATTGTCCCGATCTCATTGTTTGCATGCATTATAGAAACAAGAAATGTATCTTTTGTAATTGCTTTTTTTAAATCAGTTGGATCCACAATACCATATTTGTCAACATTAAGATATGTTATATCAAACCCCTGTTTATCAAGCCATTTTGCAGAATTTAGAACACAGTCATGTTCTGCTTTTGATACAATGATATGATTTTTTTTACCTTTATTTTTAAAAGCCAATCCTTTTAAAGTTAAATTATTTGATTCTGTCCCTCCTGAGGTAAATATTATCTCATCAGGTGTTGCATTGATTTTTTCAGCAATGTTTTTTCTGCTTTTTCTCATTGCTTTTTGCGCTTTCATTCCCCATTTATGCATTGAGGAAGAATTTCCGTATTTTTTATTAAAATACGGATTCATAGCCTCAACAACTTCATCAGCAGTCTTTGTTGTTGCACCATTGTCAAGATATACTTTCATCAGCATTCACCTTTTTGATTATTAATACAGACATTGCAGCATTTAGGAACATTTTCATGTTTCCTGTGAATCTTGCACAAGAATCCTGATCTTTTAATCTGTGTTATCAGTTTCTGCAGCTCAAATCTATGGCATGTCAGATCATCGATCATATTATTTGCAGATTCATGTATCTCTTTTTTTAAATCTTGAGGAAATTCAACTGTTTTTGCTCTTTTGTTTCTCATGTATTGTGAAACAGCAGGCTCTGTTACATCTAATACTTTTGCAATCTGTTTTTGCAAAAGATTCCTGTTTTTTAACTCAATTGTTAACTCTCTTCTTAATGCAGGCAAAATATACCACACTGTTATTTCCTGAGGTGTCTTCATTATTTTAATTAACAATCGTTAACTATATTTAAAAGTTTCTGTTATAAAAACTGAATAAAAC
>WJJD01000054.1 GCA_014729915.1 Candidatus Woesearchaeota archaeon
ACCTCCGTAAAGAGCAACATTTGAACCGAATTTTTCAAAAACATGGCCAGCGGATCTGGTAATCTTTGCAAGAGTCCTATGATTATTTTTTTCAAGTTGTTCTGCTTTTGTTTCAAAATAAATATTTGCAGCAGAAAAACCCTCACCAATGTAATTGGCAAATTTTCCTCTGAGAATCGGATAAGCAATTGCTCCGGCAACCGCACCTGCAGCAGAACCGACTCCGGGCAAAACAGAACCTGCAGCAGCACCATAGCCAGCACCTGTTGCAATCATCCTTAACGGAAAGATGATAGAATTTGCTCTCTCAACAGTGTAATTAGCAGCATCAGCAAAATAAGAGGCAGGAGTCTTTTCTAAGCTTGCATCAGTCTCAAAAGGTTTGGCTGCATTTGGAAACATAGCCCTGACAGTGCTTTGCAATGTGGATTTTACTGCTTGTCCCGGATCATCGATAATCTTTTCAAGTCCTCCGGTTCCGGGAGGTTTAAATTGCGCCGCAATTGTTCCTGCCATTTTCACTATTTTTAAATTACGCTAACGTTTTGGTTGATAAATTTTCAACTTATAGATTTAATTTCAGGCAAATGTTATATATAAATTTATCGATATTTTCACTATTTAAAAATACTCCTAAACTTATAAATTAAAAAAGAATAAACTAAATAGTTGATTTAAAAAGAAACAGAATCTAATAAAAACCAAAAAATACAAGGTCAAAGACTGGTAAAAAATGAAGTTTTAGTTATCTATTCCTCTTAAAGCTGCTTTCCATGCAGGAATCAGTTTAATATTTTCTACTTTTTCTTCAGTGTTTTTTGTAATAATATTAAGTTCCTCTGAAAAAAGAAGTTTTAATCGGGGATTAAATACTTAATTTAAAAAAAACAAAGGAAAAAGACTCGATGTAGGATGTGTTATGATTCCTATAGAGTATTTTGAAAAACATCAAAATTCTTTAAGAAGAACTTTGAATTATTCTCTATAAACATCTGAAAATAGAGATCAATTTATAGATAATTCAAAGTTCTCTATAGAAAAATCAGGTAAATTTGAAGAGTTTATTAATTATTGGAATTTAAGTCTAAAATGTAAAATTTAATGTCTGGTAGGAATTTTACTTTTTTTTTTAGAACCCCTAAATGGATTTTTGTAAAAAATCCATTAAATTCCTTTTTTTCTCATCAATAGAAATACCAATCAAATACATTTTTTTTCCTGAGTATTTTTTATAATAGTTTTTTTCTTTTATTTGTTCAAGTGCTTTTTTTAGAGCATTTTTTCCTTTCTTAAGTTCAAGAATATAGATAATATCTTTATGTCTGATAACAATATCTCTCCTTCCTAGATTAGTCATCTCTTCTGCTTTTGCATCAATACCTGCTGCCCACAAAAGAGTTAATAAGACAGCATGATAAAATGATTCATTTTTTGAAAAAAGATTATATGGAATCATTGAAAATGTTTTTTGGAATTCTTGAAAAACATTTTCAAAATCATTTTTATCAAATGCGATTTCTAAATTGTGTTTTATTTCAGGAGCATCTTCTACATTGTAAATATTATCAAGAAACAAAGTTGCAAAAGCATTTTTTACTTCATTATTAGGATAATCAAGTTTATAATACCTGCTCATACTTTTTTTTATTGTTAAATACCCTGCCTGGAAAAGAAAACTTTCAGGACTAGCTTTTTCAATTTCTTTTTTATTTGTAAAATCAATATCAACAATCTTTTCTCTGATATTTACATTATCAATTTTCTTTTTTTTTACAAGTTTAACAAGAAAACTTGGTGTCCCTGTTTCATACCAGTAATTCCTGAATTCATTCTCAGCAAACATAATTAAAATCGAGAAAGGATTATAAACAAAATGATTGCCATCAAAACTAAATCCATTATACCAATCCTTAATTTTATCAAGAAGTTCAAATTGAGATTTATTCATTATTTTTGAGGTTTTTTGAAGGTTTTTTTTAAAATATTTTTTAATTTCTTTCTCAGTCAATCCTAAGAACTCAGAATACTCGCTGCTTAAACTAATATCTCTAAGATGATTCAGAGTAGAAAACACACCTACTTTAGAAAACTTTGAAATGCCTGTTAAAAACACATGCTTCAGATACTGGTCAGTTGGTTTAAGTATATCATAACAGCTTCTTAGAACTTCTCTTACTTTTTGTGCTTTTTTAACATTTGTGATATTATCCAGGATTGGTTTATCATATTCATCAATCAAAACAACAACTTTTTCGACTTTAGATAATTCTTCTATTATTTCTTTAAATAAACTGCTGATAATTCTTTTTTTAATATTTAAATTATGTTTTTTTGCTTCAGAAGTAATTAGATCATGAACACTTTGTTTAAATTCTTCTATAGAACCTGTTGAATAAGTTGCACTCATATCAAGTCTGATTACAGGATATTTTTTAAAATCCCATTTATCATGGATATAAAGACCTTTGAACAATTCTTTTTTTCCTGAAAAAAGATAATATAATGTTGATAATGTTAATGATTTTCCAAATCTTCTGGGTCTTGACAGAAATACAGGAGTTCCTTGTTTTATTAAATCAAATAAATATTTTGTTTTATCTACATAGATATAATTACCATTAATTATTTTCTTAAAATCCTGTATTCCAATTGGAAGTTTTTTTGGCATTTTTTATTAATTAAACTAAGTATAGGTTCTTTATAAATATTATTAAATCTGATTTCTTTTTCTTTTTTAGCTTCTATTGGAGTAGGTGAAAGGAATTATAAAAAGCAATCCAGTATGAATTTTACAAAGGAAAATTCATAAAGAAAAAGTTTTATAAATACCAATTGGTTACTTAACCAAATGGTATTAATTAATAACATATATCCAAAAGACAGACAGAGATTATTTACAAACAGGAAAAAAGAATTAAAATTAATAGAATATAATGTTGAAAGTTTCTTGAAAACCGGATTAAGAAAACATCTGGTTCTAATAGGGTTAAGAAGAATAGGCAAATCTTTGATTATTTATGAATTTATTAAAAGAAATAAAAATAAGATTAATATTTCATACATTGACTTAAAAAAGACAAGTATGGAGCCCCAGTATTTTGCTACCGATTATATAAAAAAAGTACTTCAATGGTCTTTAAAAACAAAAGAAGAGGATTTATTGATTCTTGCAAATAAATTAAATAATGAAAAAATATTTGAACAAGTGAATGATTTTTTAAATAAAAAAACTAAAAAAAATTACCTTGATCAGATTAATTTTGCATTTTCATTCCCTGAGTTATTATCAAAACTTCTAAATAAAAAAATTGTAATCTGCATTGATGAATTCCAGGATATTTTAGGTATGAACAGATATAAGGGTATTGATGATATTATTGATATTTTCAGGACTCATCTGCAATCTCAATCAAATACATTCTACATAATAACTGGTTCTGTAATAACAACAATGGAAAAAATTTGTTTGGATGATAAATCAGCCTTATTTTTGCATTTTAATAAAATTATTAATCTATATAATTTTACAAAAGAAGATAGTTTTGCCTTAATAAAGAAAATATTCAAGCAGGAGCAACTGAGTATTCATGTTAAAGACATTCTGTTTACTCTTTTCAAAAAAACAACAGGCAATCCTTTTTATTTAACAATTTTAACTCAAAAAATCATTGAACTAAATAAACTCTTTGATTTAGAAATTGACGAGAATCTAATTAATAAAGCATTCCTTATAGAATTAACTAATAAAAATTCCCGATTATATAATTATTTTAATTATATTTTTGAAAATTCATTAGAAAAAGCAAGAGGAAAAGCAAGTTTAAAATCTGTTTTGTTTGAACTGGCAAAAGAACAGCCTGATTCTCTAAGCAACTTATCAGAAAAATTAAATAAAAAATCTGGTGAAATGAGAACATTATTAAAAAGATTAATTGAAGTAGATTTAGTTATTCAAAAACAAAATAAGTATTTATTTAGAGATAATTTATTGAGAAAATGGGTTGCATTATTTTATTTAGGGATCAATATTGAAGTTACTAGTTCATCTAAATTCATTAATGAATTGCTTTCTCAGTTTCAGGAAAAATACCAAAGAGTATCAACAGAACTTGGCAGAGCAACGGAATACGAATACAAGGTAAAACTTGAAAAAAAGTTAAATATAAAATTAAATAACTACAATAAAAACAATCTGGAGTTTGATCTTGTTGGAAAAAAGAATAATATTTATTATATTTTTGAAATAAAACATAGAAATAAACCTGCAAATTATAAAGATGTAAAAAACTTTTTAGAAAAAGTAGAAAAATCTGAATTCAAAAAAATAAAACTTTTTTTTATATCCAAATCAGGGTTTACAAAACAAGCAGAAGGATTGATTGAAAAGAATGGCATTGGAATATTATGAAATTCTGCTAAAAAAGCATACAGATTATCTTGTAGTGAGCGGCTATGTGAGTATTTCAACAGGCAGGACAAGAGGAACAGAAAATATTGATATTATTTGTCCGATTATAGATAAAATAAAATTTCAGGAATTATTTTCAGACCTTGACAACAATAAATTCTGGTGTTATCAGGGAGATAAGGCACAAGAAGTTTATAATCAATATTTCAGTTCATTAACTACTATCAGATTTGCAAAAGAAAATCAGATTTTTCCAAATATAAAACTAATTCCTTTTAAAAAAACAGATAAAATCAAATCTTTTGAGTTTAATCATCCACAGAAAATAATAATAGAAGATTTTGAATTTAAAATTCCTCAGATTGAATTTGAGATTGCCTACAAAGAAAAAGTTCTTAAAGGAAAAAAGGATATTTCTGATGCAAAACATCTCAGGATTTTCTTTTCTGATATAATAAAAGAATACAAAATAAAAAAATTCAAAAAATTAATTCAGACTGAATCATGATGGATTATGTAAAAATCTATGCTGAAAAAATAAAAAACAATAATTCAAATTTTAAGCAATATAAAGAATTGATTGACAGCCAGATTCAATCAAGTAAAGAGATCTTTTCAAAAAGATTCGGAAAAGGAAAAACTTTTAAAAAAAACGCTAGAAAATATTTGAAAGAAATCGGATTATTGGAATAGGTTATATTCACCCTGAATTTTTTTTCAAGATTATTCAAATTATCATAGCTTTTGTTCGGCAAATTTAAAATTTGATATTTAAGGGCAAGATTGAATTGTCCGGAACCGACAGACAGAATTTATTTCTGGAGAGCCTTATTAACCATAAAGATATTATTTCCCAAACCGTAGTTGCAGATGAATTTCTGAGTTTCAGAAATTCAAAATCAGGAAAGTAACAAGCACAACCAATAGCTGCAGATGAATTTCTGAGTTTCAGATATTCAAAAACCCGAAAGTAACAAGCACAAACCAATAGCCGCAGATGAATTTCTGAGTTTCAGAAATTCAAACACCCGAAAGTAAACAAGCACAACCCCTAGCCGCAGATGAATTTCTGAGTTTCAGAAATTCATAAAATATATAAAGTTTAAAAATCCTTTAATAAACATTAAATAATGAGCATGAGTAAAAAAAGAGGAATTCTGAATCTGATATTTATAATTATATCAATAATATTTTTCATAAACATAGTAAAAGCACAGTGGCTCTACTGCGGTGTTGAAAACCCTGATGGTACATCAGCAGGCCAGAATAGTGTTGTTTTTGATCCGACAGGGGGAACACCAAATGCAATATGCAGCTACCAATGGTCAATATACTGCAGCCAGATTGGAGACTACAGGAGATGGGCATATTCAGATGATGCAACAGAATATATTGTTGGTGTAAACACAGATGATCCTTCTCATCCGCAATATCACTGGGGAACAACATATTCAGACAGACAGGACAGACAGATAATACATAGCTGCAACTGTGTTGCCTGTAACCTGGATAACCCTGATCTTTGCAACATAACCGGAAGATGGATGACCTGTGATGAAAACCAGGTTATTGAAAGTACAGAATGCAGTTATTACTGCTACCCTTTTTGTCCTGTTGATACAAGCTCAAGAGACTTCTGCAATGCAACAATTCCCTGCCAAGGATCAGAGACCTGCTGTGATAACATGTGCTATGAAACAGACACAAATAAAAAAAACTGCGGAACATGCGGAAATGATTGTGAGTTTTTAGAATACTGCAATTCAGGAATATGTGAATCATTATGGCTCTGGTCACCAGATGCACAGACAGAATGCAGCTGCTATGACGGCATTGACAATGACAGGAACGGAATAATTGATGAAGGTTGTGATTGTGTTGAAGCAGAAGAAAATCTGACTGGTACACCAATTGATATGATGCTTGCAATAGACAGAAGCGGGAGCATGAACAGCCAGACACAGTCTGGAGATACAAAAATGGATATTGCAAAAACATCATCTATAAATTTTATTAATATGGACGTCTGGATTGAAACTGATGCGATGGGACTGGTTACTTTCGGAACACAGGCAACCCTTGACCAATCAATGCTTCTTATGACTTATCCTAACAGAGAAATATTAAATGACACTGTGCTCTCTATCTCACCTGGAGGATATACTGCAATGGGAGATGCAATTAATCTTGCTGTAAATGAGATTTTAACAGGAACATCCTCTCACAAATATATCATTCTCCTATCGGACGGAATAAGCAACAGGGGAGAGGGTTCTCTTACAGCTGCACAAAATGCTGCTGACAATAATATTGAGTTATATACTATCGGTATGGGTACAGATGTTGATGACTCAAAATTAATAAATATTGCTGAGATGACCGGAGGAGAATACTTTTTTGCTGTGAACGGAGACGAGATAAATGATGTTTTCTTATACATAGGAAGAGAAATCAAAGGATATGAAAGACTGTGCGGACCTGACACAGATATAGGAGAATGTGATTTTGGTTCTCAAATCTGCAATGAAACAACACTACAGTGGCAAGGATGTGTTGGTGCTGTTTTTCCGACAGATGAAATTTGTGACGGACTTGACAATGACTGTGATGGATTTATTGATGAAGGGGGGTGTGCATGCATCTCTGAAACAGAAGTCTGCGACGGGCTGGATAATGACTGTGACGGGCAGATAGATGAGATTCCGGAATGTAATTGTGATGACGTAGAAACAAATTGCAACGACGGCATTGACAATAATTGCAATGGAGAATGGGATTATGATACTTTAGACAGAGGATCTTTTGGAAATGTTCCTCCGCATGGAGATTCTGATTGTGCAATTAATCTTACAGATATTTCATTAGACCAAACCGATTACTGCAAAGATACTTGGTTTGAAGCTAATTGCACTCCTCATGTTTCTCCTGTAAACAGTGTTGAGATGTATGTTGATGAGAATTTAAATTCCATCCCTGATCAAGGAGAGTACTGCTCATATTTAAGATGGGAATTAAATTCCGCAGTATTTAACTGCAGTTCAAAAAACAACGGCCAAAAAAATGTAACGTGCATTGTAAATCAGTCAAAATCCTATCAGACAGGAACAAATCAGTCATTTGAAATAAATGTTCTCGGAGATACTCCTGTTGTAACACTTTATGATCCAAATAACAATACTCATATAGAAAATTACTATAAATATTATGAAACTGTTTTTATATATAGTGTGCAGGATTCATCAGATAATATTTTCAACTGCACCTTGTTGCTGAATAATGAATCTGTATTAAATAATACAGATATACCTGAAAGCACAATAGTTAATTTTACAATTAATCTGACATCTGATGATTATGAATGGCAGATAAGCTGTACAGACAACTCAATCTGTAGGAGTACAGGATACTCCGGCAAAAGAAAATTATCAATATCTTATCATGAAGAAATAGACATAAGATCTCTGGATTACAGTTACCTTACAAATCCTGAATGCACATCACTGCCTGCAGTAACCCTAAACATATCTTATCCTCCTTTTGCACAAAGCTGCAGATTCGGAAATGAAAATAAGGATACCTGGTCTTCAACTTATCCATTGTGGGAGCCATGCATCTCTCAAAAATACTGGATACTAAATAAAACAAAAGGTATCAGAACAGTTCATATTGAGATAAAATATAATGATACATACATATCAGGACTAAATGATACAATTGAATATGATCCTTTAGGAAAGTGCATGGATATTACTGAACCAATGCCCCCGAGTGTTGTTGACGACGGAAATTATTCTAATTCAGACAGCACTTTCCATGCTTACTGGTATGGAGCATATGACCCTGAATCAATTAAGTATAACCTCAGACTAGAGTATGAATATTTAATAAATGATTCAAACGGAACAGTTGTGACCCATCCATTAGGAGGATGGAACAGTACTGGTTATGATACAGAAATTAATCTTATTAATCTGAATCTGAGCCATGGAGAAACATATTATGTTCATGTTAAAGTAATAAATTCAAATAATTTAACTTCAACATATTCTTCTGACGGTATAACTGTTGATGTAGTTAATCCGGGTCTAACTTTATTTTCTCATCCACATGGGAATAACTGGACAAATAATAATACTTTAGATTTCAGCTGGTCAGGTCATGATTCTGTCTCAGGAATTTACGGGTATAGTTTTGTTCTGGATAACAAAGATTTAACAATTCCTGATAAGATTACTGATTTTCCAAATATAAATTCTAAACAAATTAATGATCTTGTTGACAATAACTATACTTTTCATATAAGACCAAAAGATAATGCCGGAAACTGGGGAGATGCTGTTCATTCAGATGAGATAGGAATAGATACTAAAGCCCCGACAAAACCTCAATTAATAGAAGATACAATACTTGCTGATTCAACTGAAGAAATCACTTTCTTATGGACAGAATCACTTGATCTGCCCTTAGGTAAAGCATCAGGACTTTTTTCTTATTTTCTGAATGTTACTGATCTTAATATAGATCAGGTAATATTTTCTGAATGGGTAGGAAAACAACAGGAATATACATTAGATTCCACTGACAACATAATAGAAGGTCATAGTTATCATGCGAATGTGATTTCTAAAGACAAGGCAGGAACAAATAGTACATTTGTAGAATCGGAAGATACTACGCCTCCGGAAATAACCTTTATTAAACCAAGAGGAGATGTAGCTCAAACACCAATACTTATTGTAAAAACAAATGAAAATACTGTATGCAAATATAGTCTTGATTCAGCAAATTACAGGATATTTAGATACACAAACTCTACATATCACGAATCAATAATAAATACAGTTCCGGGATATCATGATGTTGAAATTATTTGCACAGACAATGCCGGGTTAATAAATTTCACATCAACCTTTTTTAATATCACAGAAAAAATTCTTTCTTCGATAAATATTGTGAAAGAAAAAGAATTCTTTTCAGGAATTAATTCTGAGCTTATTATTTCTACACAACCGGAAATAGGCGAAATAAAAAGAGAAGAGATTAATGTGCAGCTAAACTCTGAAAAAATAAATGATTTTGTGTTAGAGGATCTTGGAGCAGGCAACTATAGTCTTATTCTGGTTCCTGAGAAAAACGGAACAGTCCTGATAAACATCACAATAAGATCAGTAAGTGACCAAATTGTTGTAAATATTAACGAATTTAAATTCAACCTTGAATATACCGGAAATATCGGTAATGTAATTCAGGATGAAAAATATATATCAAGCCAAAAAGATTCTGTATTTGGATTAGCAGCAGACAGTTCAGAAGTTAAAACAGGTAATTCTTCATCTTCTATACGTATTAAATCCGGAACAGATGGTGTTGTATACATATTTAACACAAAAACTTCTGAAACATTAGATGAAAAACAAAAGGATCTAAAAAAAGCGACATTTACAAATAATTTAAATGCATTCGGATATAGATTTGATAAAAAATACAAACTCATATCATACAGGAGCTATAGTGATATAATGTTTGAAGAAATTTTTAAATTTCAGAAAGGTAAATACGAATTTAAAATTAAAAATCAGGGTTTAGATGAGAATGATAATATTAAAATAAAAATTTCTCCTATTGAAAACTCCTAAAAAAAAATCTATTGATTTTATTTGGGTTTTCTATTAAGCCGGGAGGTATGATAGTTAGAGAATCTTTGGAATTTAACATTTTTGCTTTGCAGAAATTCATAAGGTAAATATTAATATTATGTGTAATAAAAAATTTTTAAAATATGTATTTATTGTTTTAGCTGGTCTTGTTCAGTTATCATTAGCTGATACTCTGTTTATTCATAATCTGGGCCATACAGGTTTTGACCAAATACATCCTGAATACACTTCAATAAGAACAGTCTATCTTAAAATTAATTATAGTTCACAGCCTGTAGAGTGCAGGTATGCAAATCATAACTCCTCAATAAATTCTCCTGAACAGGGAAGTTCTGCATGGACTTATTGGGAACCCTGTTTTGAACAAAAATACTGGACTTTATCAGATTATGCAGGAATAAAATATGTATATGTCCAGATAAACTACTCATCATCAATTGTTTTATTAAATGATTCCATATTCTATAATTCAACAGGTGCAGGACTTGATGTAACTCCCCCGACAACACCTGATTTAAAAGTTAAAAGATACCAGAATGACAATGAAAGTATAGTAGTCAAATGGGAAAAATCAAATGATTATGAATCCGAGGAATTGCTGCATATCCCGTTAATATATGAAATTAAATTATTCAATGATAGTTTTGAACTAATAAAGAATGATACTACAAAAAAGTTAAAATACACATTTTCCAATCTTTCTCTGTCCCATAGAGAAAACATAACAGTTAATGTAACTGCTGTTAATTCAGCAGGACTAAAAAGCAATTCTTCAAGTCAAAAAATATCAATTGATCTTGTTTCTCCATACCTTACTAGTATTGATCTGGCTGAGTTTTTAAATTCTACTTCAAAAATATTTCAGCCAGTTTCCCAAGACGTCTGGATTAATACTGAAGAACTTAGATTTTCATGGTCAGGATATGACTCTGATTCAGGTGTTTATGCATTTAGTTATCATTTGTCTGAGAAAAATAAAAGTCCAGACAATATTCCTGAAGGAGATATCGGCGGATTTTCCAGTGAAACTTCACATAGATTTTATCATTTGAACACAGGAATATTTTATTTTACAGTAATGTCTAGAGATACGGCAGGAAACTGGGATAATAATTTTGATTCTCAACTTATAAAAATAGACAAAACACCTCCAAAAAGACCTGAAATAATTTCTAAAAAATATAATGCTAAAACCGAATCATTAACATTTTACTGGTCAGGTTCAGAGGATGATGAATCAGGTATATCATACTACAGGGTAAATGTTTCTGATCAGGATGATGTTTTTGTTGAGAGTTTTATTGTTAATGATACTACCGGAACATTAAATAATACTCTTTCTCAAAAATACAAGGCAATTGTCGGGGTAAAAAATGGTGCCGGGATCTGGAAATGGTCCAATCAAAAAGAAGCAGAAATAGACTCAGATGCCCCGGAAATAAATTCTTTTATTGAGGGAGTAATTAATTCTAACAACCCGATAATCAGTATTGAAACAGATGAAAAATCCAGTTGCAGATATAAGATGCCTTCTGGTAAATATCAGTTATTTAGATTTACAAATTCAACATATCATGAAGACATCATAAATGTTTTGGACGGGTTAGTAAATATTGAAATTAACTGTTCGGACAGATATGGCAATTATAATGATACCTTTGCAATTTCTTTTAATGTAGATACATCTTATGAACCTTATCAGATTGAGATGCCTGATAATCTTACCACATACCAGGATTCTTTATTTTCATTCAGTGTAAATGTCACATCTGATAACTCTACTCTTCTTTCAGGAATACCTTTTCAGGATTGGTCTTTTAAAATTTCCGGAAAAGACCAACTATTTAGTATATTTGATGCTGGCAGCGGAAAATACAATGTTTATTTTATCCCACCACTTGATCCCGGAAATTACCAGATAGAGCTGTGCATAAGAGAAAATGTGTGCAATAGTAAACTAATTAACGTCTTTGCTGTCAGTCTTGAAACTAAATTTGTTACAGATGAAGCTCTGTCAGTACAGACTACAGAAAAAATATCCTATCATAAGGATTCAGAAAAATTTTTCGGATTAGCTTCAGATGATAGAAACACAGATCCTGATCCTTCAAAGATAAAAATAAATTCCAGTCTTAATAACAACATATTTATCTTTTCAAGTTTTGAAAAAACTCCTGTTTTACATAAGGATAAATATCTTAAAAATAAAGAATTCTTAAAAAAGACAGCTCCGAATTTTGGTTCTTCTTTTATTGAAATTATCAAATTAAATTCTATATTAAAATATGAGGATATAAAACTAGTTACTGATAATAATATTCTCGTAAGACAAAGTAGTAAAAAAATTAGGCTTAAAAAAACCCACAAAGACGGCAAAAGAGCAGTAAAAATTGATTCATTAACATGAGATTAAAAAAAATAGTAATTAAAATCATAATAATTCTTGGAATTGCTCTTTCAATTTCTTCTTCTGTAAATGCCTGGTGGAATTCTAGCTGGCAATACAGGCAAAATTTAACATTTGATAATAGCGGACAGTCATCCTTGTCTGATTTTCCTGTTCTCATACATTTAACACCAACAAATTTCAATTACAGCCACATAAGACCTGACGGGAAGGACATTAGGTTTATTGATTCTGATGATTCTACTAAGCTGAGCTATGAAATAGAAGAATGGAATTATAATGGTGACTCATATATCTGGGTAAAAGTTCCAAATATCCTCGCTAGTTCAACAAGTGATTATATTTGGTTATATTATAATTATTCTCAGGCAAGTGATGAACAGGACAAAGAAAATGTATGGGATGAGTATTATATCGGAGTTTGGCACTTAAATGAAACAGGGACAGGAACAAGATATGATTCCACTTCAAATAACCAAGATGGGACAACCATTAATTATGATGGTACTGAAGGTATTTCTGCAAAAATTGCTGGTGGAGAAGAAATAGATGGCATTGATGACTCAATAAATACTGGTTGGTATCCTTCACCGAATAATTATACTATCAGTTTCTGGGTTAATTGGAACAGTATATCAGAATATGGGTTATCAGGAACACATGATGAGGCAAATCATCGTCTTTATCTTGGGATCGATGTAGAAAATGATGCTATGTTTGGTGCAGGAAACACGTATGTTGCTGCTGATGATCATCACATGACAGCAGGAACATGGTACTATCTCACGATGACAACTAATGGAACAGATGCTTTTTATTATGTGAATGCGACTCAAAAATCAACTTTTAGCTTTACATGGACAGGAACAAGTGCTGGAGCTTTCTTACTTGGTGATATTGGTGGGAGTTATGGTGCCAGTAATGATAGGGATATTAATGGTATTATTGATGAGTTTAGAATATCAAATATAACTCGATCACCATCCTGGATAAGCGCAACCCACCTTGCAATGTCTGATCAGTTTATTACTTACGGAAATGAACAAGGATATTCTCCTCCCCCTGAATGGTGGAACAATGACTGGATCTGTAGAAAAAATTTAACATTTGATAATTCAGGACAAACAGAACAATTAGCTGCTTTTCCGGTTTTAGTGAAATTAACTCCGAGTAATTTTGATTATTCAGATGTTCAGACTGATGGTGATGATATTAGATTTGTTGATTCAGATAATACATTAAGTTTAAATTTTGAAGTTGAAGATTGGAATTATAACAGTGACTCATATATCTGGGTAAATGTGCCAAATATTCCTGCTTCTTCCAGTTCAGATTATATATATATGTATTTTTGCAATCCTTCTGCAGCAAATGGTGAAAATCCGGAATCTGTCTGGAACAATAATTATGTCTTTGTTCAGCATCTTGAAGAATCTTCGGGTACAATATTTGATTCCACATCTTTTAATAATGACGGTTCTGTTAATGGAGCTGTATATAGTAGTTCCGGATATCTAGACGGTAATTATGAATTTGACGGCGATACTGATTATATCTCTGTTAATGATGATAATAGTCTTGATCTCTCAAATACTTTTACACTTGAAGCCTGGATATATCCGACTGCCTGGGGTGGCTCCGGACAGTACGGAAGAATAATCCATAAAGCTGACTCCGGAGGATATAGATTTTATACAAGATCCTCTTCATCCAGTGTAGCTTTATTTGATGGTTCAAGCAGATGTGACAGCGGTTCAATACAGCTTGATCAATGGACTTATGTTGCTGCTACATTTGATGAGTCTGCATATCCTGAAGCAGACTTATTTCTCGACGGATCCTCTTCAACCGGAACTTGTTCAGGAGACTTTACTTTTAGTGCAACAACCGGATCTCTGTGTATCGGCTCCAGCTGTGGAAGTACTGAAGAATTCCAGGGCATGATTGACGAAGTAAGAATCTCAAATAATCTACGATCAGATTCCTGGATAAGCGCATCCCACCTTGCAATGTCTGATCAGTTTATTACTTTCGGAACAAAAGAGACAAATAAGGTTTCTGACGGAGAAAGCTGTAGTAATGGTAATGGGTGCCTGAACAATTTATGCATAGAAGGGATCTGCAGGAGCAGTTGTTCTTCTTCTTACAACGGAGACAGATGTTCTGATGATTCATTTGCATATGATAACATAAACAGCGGTATCTGTGCAAGAACTTATTCAGGATTCTGGACTTGTGATAAAAATGAAGTATCTTATTTTTCAACTGATTATTACCAGGATTGTTATTACTCGGAAAACGGAGCACCATCAAGCTCAATTCAATGTGATGGAGATGTAGATCCTTCTTATTCTGGTGAAGGGATCTGTTCTTATTCTTCAGGTGCCGAAAGTATATCTTCTGTGAATTGTGATACAGATGAGATATGCTATGATGACACAAATTATAGAAATGATTGTAATAACTGTTATTTATCAGGAAGTGACTGGGATTCCTGTGATTATAATGTTGGAATAAGTTATGCTACTGACGGAATCTGTGTTTATAATGGTGAATGTGATAATTCAGGTGAAGCCTGTTACAATGGTACAGTTTATGTTTCAGACTGTACAAACTGCGGTATTTCAACAACTGACAACGACGCCTGTGATTCAGTAATAAGTGATGGAGAGTATACAGCCAATGGAATCTGTGTTTATAATGGTGAATGCGATACTGATGAAACCTGTGTTTACGGATCATCCGGTACAATTTATCCCGGCTGCAGTTATCCTGACTGTGATCCTTCAAATGGTGTTGAAAACAAATGTACACCTTTAGGAAGTACAGTATGGGCGCCTGATGGGTTGTGTACTGGATCTGAAGGAAGCGAAGTCTGTACACAAAACGGAAACGAGATTTGTATTGATTCTGCAGATTCAAACAGATTAAAAAACAATTGTAATAACTGCAATAATATTGATTCATGTGATAACTTCCTCTCAGACTCAGATTTTGAGCAAGACGGAATATGCTGCTTTAGTTCATGTGTCGGAACTGATTCTTCTGACTGCTGCTCAGATTCTGATTGTTCATCCGGAGAATATTGTATAGGATACATGTGTATTTTTTCAAAACCAGTTAAACTAGATGTTTATAATCTGGGACAAACAGGATTTGAACAGACAAACCCAAAATTCAGTTCAATAAGGACAGTATATCTTGAGATGAACTATTCAGGAGAACCTGATGTATGCAGGTATGTTAATTTTGATGATCCGGCCCAGGCACCCTCAGATGATTATCCTTTATGGTCAAAATGGGAACCCTGTTTATTAAAAAAATTCTGGAAAGTATCAGAATATACAGGAAACAAGACTGTTTATGTCCAGGTTAATTTTACAACTTCAAGTTTCCAATTTTTAGTTAATGATTCAATATTTTATAATTCAACAGGAGAAGGAGGAATAGATACTACTCCTCCAGGAGCACCTATAATAAATGACGGGAATTATTCAAACAATAACAATACAATTAAAGTTTCATGGGAGAGTGCCTCTGATTTTGAATCAGTTGAAGTATTAGGAATACCTCTTCAATATTTTGTTGAACTAATTGTAAATAATACCCAGATTAAAAATGCAACAACTTATAAGGAGTCTTATACATTTACAGGACTTAACTTAACACATGGAACAACTGTTATATTTAATGTGACAGCAATAAATTCTGCAGAATTAATAAATACATCTTCATCAGACGGTGTGCTGATAGACTTAGTTTCGCCCGCGCCTGCGCCAATTATTCTTGAACATAATATACTAAATCTCACAACACAAACATTAGAGGAAGCAAATCAAATAGACTGGTATAATACAAGAAAAGTTCAATTTTACTGGAATGCAGATGGACATGACACTGACTCAGGAATCGGGGCTTAC
The DNA here is from genome assembly GCA_014729915.1 of Candidatus Woesearchaeota archaeon. Lineage (GTDB taxonomy): Archaea > Nanobdellota > Nanobdellia > Woesearchaeales > GW2011-AR15 > WJJD01. The sequence goes on from WJJD01000054.1 coordinate 16,393, forward strand.
AGCTACATACTTACAACCAGAGCAGACTCATTTCCTGATTATATTCCTGAGGGAAATGAACAGTATTACCCTAAGGAAAAAAATCATACTTTTGAAAAACTTAAACAAGGCAATTACTATTTCAAAGTTCGGGCAGAAGATAAAGCTGGAAACTGGGGAGATTACAGGGAATTTAACATTCATGTTGACAATACTCCTCCTGAAAGATCTGAAATATTAACGAAAAAGTATGATTCAGGTATGGGCACAATAGAATATTTTTGGAGTGAATCAGATGATATCTCAGAAATAGTCAGTTATCAGATTAATCTTACTTATCCAAATAAAACATTATATAAGACAAAACAGGTCTCCGGAACAGAAACTAATTGCAGCATAATTGTTGATTCAGACACATATAACGCTATAATAGGGGCAAAAAACGGAGCAGGGATATGGAGATGGTCAAATCAGCAACAGGTAATTACAGATTTTGATCCGCCTGAAATAATAAAAAAACAACCATCAGCTCTCTATGTATCTAATGAACCAAAAATTATGATCTGGACCAATGAAAAAGCAGTCTGCAGATATAATATTACAGGAACCGATTATACAGATTTCTTATATACTGAAGATACATATCATGAATCAAAAATAAAATCCCAGGAGAATATGGCTTCTTTTAAGATTTTATGCACAGATTTATACAATAATACAATGACATCTCCTGAATTCCTGGAATTTAAACTGGATTTTCAACAAACTGCTGAAAACGGAAATTCAGATTCTGTTGTTAATACATATCCAAAAGTAAAGACTATTTTTAATTTTAATGTGTCAAATTCATCAGGTAGTTTCCTATCAGGAATTTCAAGCAAAAGAATTAATATTCTTTCAGATAATATTAAATTAGATTATGATACTCATGATAGAGGAGACGGAAATTATTTAATTTCTTTTATTGCACCTGAAAGTCCGGACACTTATATTTTGAATCTTAGTATTGATTCATGGAGCAGTTTAATAACCCTGAATGTTGATAATCTACATTTAATTACTGAGATAAAATCAAATTCCGTTACAAATAATTTTTCACATATTGTCTATGCTGATGAAAATGATTACACCGTCGGTATCGCTGCAAACAATAAAAATGCAACATTAACACCAGGGAGATTAAATTTATCTTCATCAGTTTACTCAGAAATACTTGTTTTTGTTTCCAGACCAGATATTAATCTTAAAACAAGAAATACGCTGTTAAAAAGAAACGAATTTTTAAAACAAATAAATCCGAATTTCGGATTCAATACACAAAATAAATATTTTATATCAACATTTCTTTCATATAAAGACAAAGACATTTATTCAGATGATGTCGGTTTTCTTGATCAGGGTATACATAATCTCTTGATAATAAATAAATTCAGTTCTAACAATTATACAGAACTTAAAGTAACTAAAAACATTTCATCTTCAAAAGAAGAGGTATTTGTTTATGAATAATAAATCTCAGTTATATATATTTGCAGCAGTAATTTTCTGTACACTGGTTTTTCTAAGTTCATTTTCATATGTCGTGATTGAAAATCCGACTGAAGAAGTAAAACAAATTTATGATAATTTTATTTTTGAAAGTTATTATACTATAAACAACGCTGTTTATGAAAATAAAGATATTAACCAACAAGTAAAAAATTTAACAATTACGTTTATTGATTATTCAAAACAAAAAAATATTAATCTGGGTATCTTTTATGTTCTTATTATACCAGCAAGAGAAAAATCTTATATAGTAAATTATTTAAACTCAAAAGCCAATATTAATCTTATAAATACAATACTTCCCGGAACTGAGGAAGAATTAAACATTGGGAAAAATCTGACAATTGAACTGGATAACAGGCAATACTCTTTTAATATACCAGAAGGAAACGATATCCAACTAAAAGTATTAATAAGAAAACAATGAAAAATAAAAAAGGTGTTTCAGTCTATGTAAGCTGGATAATCGTAATTGCTATTGTGGTATCATTAAGTTTTATCATGTATCAATGGACACTAGACAGAGTAAAATCCAAAAACCAGGAATTAAACACCCGTAGTGATCTTGCATTATGCGAGCAGGTAGCTGTAAATATAGATGGAATCTGTCAAAATCCACAAATTTTAAATATTAATATTACAAATACAAAAAATATAAAAATCGACAGATTAGTTTTCAGACTAGTTGATATTTACGGCAATTCACAAAACAGAGAAGAAGAAGTCAATATTTATCCTGGTGAAAAGGAAATAAATTCAGCAGTATTAAAACAGGGCACATTAAGCAGCGCAAGAATTATTCCTGTCATAATTCAGGACCAAACTTATATACTCTGCCAGTCAGCATCAATAGAAAAGCAAAACATAGATCAATGTTAAAAGAGGTGTATAATTAATGATTAAAATATCATTCAGAAAAAAAGGAGTTTCTCCTTTAATAGCTACAGTTCTGCTTATTGCATTTTCAGTTGCACTCGGTGCAGTTGTTATGAGCTGGGGAAGAAGTTTTATAGATTCACAGACAAGTGATGTAGATTCCGGAACATCCCAGCAGATGACTTGTTCACTTGATGTAGGAATTAATTTTGTTACTATAAACAGTAGAGAATTAATTTGTTATGATTCAACAACAGGTGAGCTTGATATGACTATTGAAAATACCGGAGTTACAAATATTTCAGGAATCATGATTAAAGCTATAGATAATAATAATGAAGTGCATAGTGCAAGCAATTCAACTGCGATGGGAGTAGGAAGCGGACAAAGGTATGTAGTCTCATTTAGCTCAATTCCTTCTTCATTGCAGTTAGTAACTGTATCTCCGATAATGCAGGGACAGGGCAGCACACATTCAAGAATGTGTACAAATGTTAATCTCAAAAAAGACAATATTGAATCATGCTAAATATGAATAAAAAATCCCAGGTGTGGATATCAGCAATTCTCTATACATTAGTTGCAAGTGTCGCATTAGTCTTAATTCTTGAAGCAGGAATTCCTATCCTGGAAAGACTAAAAGATTCCGCAACTTTTTCACAGACAAAAGATACTCTATTAAATCTCGATCAGCACATTCAAGAGGTAGCAAACGAGGGAGAGGGTTCTCAGAGAATGGTAAATCTTGAAATTAAACAGGGAGAGCTTTTAATTGGAAATAATCAGATATTATGGGAATTTGAAACAAAAAGCAGAATTGTCGATCCAAGGACAAGCAGGAAATACGGAAATCTTGTTGTTACAAGCAATGCAAATGTAAGAACAATTGAAAACAGCACTCATTATTTATTAACAACATATATTAAAAATGATACTTTTGAGGTGAGGATCAATAAAACAGGCTCAGAATCAAATTGGAACCCAATTAATACATCAGAAATTATTGATTATATAAGCTTTAACAATAATAAACTGAACGGAACCTTTTCTTTTTCAATAAACAACAACCCTGATTCTGTTGTCGGAAACGGTTATACAAGAATCACACCTGAAGGAAACAATACAAATCTCGGCAGGGCAAAGGTAGTTGCTCATATCAACTCAAGTTTTGCAGAGTATGATCTGGAATTTATTCTTGAAAGCTATGCAGATTTTATTATTACCAGAGTAAAAAACTTTGAGCCAAAGTGACTTATAAATTCCTGAGAACTTGCGGCTGCATCCGATAAATGCTTTTTTCTGACTTTTTCTTAATCTTTCTTAAGACAGAAAAAATTCACTCTATTTTATGGTTAATTTAAAAAAAATTAAGAAAATTTACTAAATGATATGTATTAGACAGCTTCCGAAACTCTTAAATACTTACAAAATCTTATCAAAATTTAAGAGATTGGGGACTGAAAGAATAATTAATAAATCCAACAAAATATTCAAAGGTTTAATAAAAAATCACGTTAGTGATTTTTAGAATAAAAGAGGATGAAATGATAAAGCACCGCTCAATTTTTAAAATTGACACAAGACCTGAAATAGTAGATCTTCCATCAATTAAAAACAGAAGAAAAATCGATGTGCGGTATCCATTAATTAAACCATATGCATATGCGCATATTTATTGGGATGAGGATAATAACGAACTTGTATATCATGTTGAAGAACCTCATTTGAAAACATCAGAAAAAGAAATATTAAGACTGCTTCTTTTAGCTCTTGAAGAAATGATAAATATAAGCTACAGTGTTGCAAATAAATTTAATCTCATCTTAAATTATCTTGAAAAAAATGTCCAGGCAATATTAGTTGAATTGGGCACAAAAGTCTCAAAAGAAACCTATCTTAAACTTATGTATTACATCTTCAGGAACTCAATCGGATTAAACAGGATAGAACCCCTTCTTCATGACTATTATATTGAGGATATTGAGTGCAACGGGCTTGATTCTCCACTCTATATTGTGCATAGAAAATATGAAAACCTGAAGACAAACATAATATACAAAGATATTCAGGAACTTACTGATTTTGTAGAAAAGCTGGCCCAGAAAACAGGAAGGTATGTTTCATATGCAAAACCCCTCTTAGACGGAACTTTACCAGACGGGTCCAGGGTTAACGCAACATACACACAGGATGTAACAACAAGAGGACCTACATTTACAATTCGAAAGTTCACAAAAGAGCCCTGGACACCAGTCCATCTCATCCTGTCAAAAACAGCTTCGGCTGATATATTTGCATATATCTGGATTGCAATAGAGCATAAAAGAAATTTTATTGTTATTGGTGAGACAGCTTCAGGAAAAACAACATTTTTAAACAGCATCTTAAGCTTTATACCCCCTGAAGCAAGAGTGTGCTCAATTGAAGACACACGCGAATTAAATCTAGCTCACGATAACTGGATGCCCTCTGTCACAAGAACAGGCTACGGCATACCGAATCTTATGGGAAAAGAATACGGAGAAATAACACTTTTTGATCTATTAAAAGAGAGTTTTAGACAAAACCCAGATTATGTAATTGTTGGAGAAATTCGGGGAAAAGAAGCATATGTCCTGTTCCAGGGAATGGCTTCTGGACATGCATCATTCGGAACATTTCATGCAGGCTCAGTAGAAACTCTGATGAGAAGACTAGAAACACCTCCAATAAATCTTTCACCGTCATTAATTGAATCATTAGACATTGTTTGTGTTATGTCACATCTTAAAGATTCTGATAAGAATATCAGAAGATTAAAGCAGCTTGTTGAGATACAATCAAAAACTCAGAGTTCAGAAAAAGTACAGAAAAACATACCTTACGAATGGGATCCTGTATCTGATAAAATTTTGCAGAAAACTGAACTTTCTTTGTTTTCTGAAATTTCAAAAGACTCTGGTATAAGCATAGAAGAACTGAAAAATGAACTTTCTTTAAGAACAAAATTATTAAGCCAGATGGCAATGATGAAGATGAAAGATTTTAAAGAAATCAACGAAATAATCAAAGAGTATTACATTGACAAAGAAAAAGTATTATCCCGATTAAACTTAATATGAAGGCATTAGAGACAATTAAGAAAAATAACGAAAAGATTAAGATATTGTCCGGACTTTACAAAGCTATTCTAAAATCCGAAATTTCAGATAAAAAAGAACTTGAAATTTCTAAGACCAAAGCAAAAATAGCAAGACAGGAAATGCTTCATTTATTATATTCTAATCATAAAAAAATTAAAACGATTGAAAAATGATAAAAGCTGTAGATAAATTATCAAATGAAATCGATTTCTATCTTGATGAGATAAACAGATTACGATATTATAAAAAAGATCTTTATGACAGTCTTTCTAATCTTGAGAACAGTTATCAGAAAAAAAAACTTACATATAAAGAATATATTAAAAAAAAAAGAAAAATTCTTTCAGACAAATCTGAAAAAGAAGCAATAAAATACTATGAAATAAATATAAAAAATTACCTTGAAAAATTAGATTATATAAATACAAGACTTTTATCTGTTGTTTATAATGACAAATCATACAGAGATTTAAAGATTAATTCTAAAAAAACAAAAACAGACATTCCGATCCAAAAAAAGCTTCCGGGAATTGACATGATTAATTTTCCTGAACCTGAAATTAAAGTCTTACAAAAAACTATCAGTAAATCAAAAAAACCATTTAAAAAAGAACCGGATAAACATCTTCCTTTTGGTGTTCCTGTTCCAGCCCAAAGAAAAAAGACACCTGTACCTCAGCCTAAAAAATTAGGAGCTGTAAAAAATATTGCTTATAGTCTCCAATCCAAAGGAAAACCTATACTCAAAAAATTCTGGGATGATGATAATAATATAAGCTGGAGAAGCATATTCAGTCTTGATTTGTTGCGTTATCTTTTTGGTAAAAAAGCCCAAGAAAAAGAATTCTTATCAGACAAAACAAAAATTCTTCCGTCAATTCTTACTTATGAAGACCAGGACATCGGAAAAATTTTTGAAGAAGATATTAAGGGAACTCTTGATCCATATTTATTAGAAAAAGAGATTAAAGAGATAAAAAATTTAATTTCAAGTCAGAAAAAAAAAATATATGAGCCAAGCTCATTAGGATATTATGCAAATGTTACTGTAAGAAAAATTAGCATTTTTTTTATTGAAAAGTTTCCGTACGTGTTTAAAAAACTTTATTTAGCAATAAGACTTGCAAATTTGAAACTTCTATCCAACACATATATCAACATAATGTTTTTTCTTTCAATTATTACTTTTGTATTAGGTTTTCCATCGGTAACATTTTTAATTTTTATAAAAGAGGCTGTATTTTTTCCGTCTCTTATTAAAAGCTTTTTACTTTCTCTTGGTGCTTCTGTTTTGATATTTGCCATATTATTTTATTATCCTTTTATGAAACTTAAAAGCAGGAAGCGTTCCATTAATACAAACCTTCCCTTTGCAATAGACCACATGTCCTCTGTAATTGCTTCAGGGGTTCCTCCAACAACCATGTTTAAACTATTATCTGTATCAAAAGAATATGGTGAGATATCTGTTGAGATGGAAAAAATAACAAACTATATCGATGTATTTGGTTATGATGTTTTAACTGCAGTAAGATCTGTTCTTGCAATAACTCCTTCATCCCAATTCAAAGAATTCTTAAGCGGACTTATTTCTACTGTGGAATCTGGAGGAGAACTTAAAAATTATCTTGACTCAAAATCAAAAGAGGCATTAATGCATTACAGACTTGAAAGACAAAAATATATTGAATCAATTTCAACATATTCAGATATATATACAGGAGTTTTAATTGCAGCCCCATTATTTTTTGTAACCGCGCTTTCTCTTGTCAGTATGCTTGGGGGAACTGTCGGAGGAATTGATATAAACATTATTGTAACCTTTGGTACATATCTTGTCATACCTTTACTAAATGTAATATTTATCTTATTTTTAGAATTCAACCAGCCGGATATTTAATTAGATGACGTGCTTCTAGAATGTTTTACAAAGGAAAAAGTTCAGGACTTGAAAAATGTTTATCCAGTTTGAACCTTTTTTTCATGGGTCTTGCAAATATTATCGGACCCCAGATTTTTATTATGCTTTCCGGATTAATAACTATTTCAGGAATTTACGGGATTTTTTCACTTATTATTTGTTTTGTTCTTGCTATATTAATTGCCCTTATATTCTCTGAACTGGCTTTGTCTATGCCTACAACAGGTCTTGTTGTAAATTCCGTTAATGACGCTTGGGGAAGATTTGTTTCATTTCTAGTGGGATGGTCTCAGCTTTTTGGAAATATCACTTTTGCAGCAGTGTGTGCATTAAGTTTCGGGGTTTTTATAAATTCACCTTTTATTGGTGCTGTTGTTGCTGTTTTAGTTGTTACAATTCTGGAATTGATAGGAATTACTGAAATCGGAAAAATAGAATCAATTCTTGTAATCGCTATCATAGGAGTTTTATTAAGCATTATTGTATTTAACTTCCCCTTAGTAAGACAACTCGAACCAAAGTTATTTGTAAATATTGAGTTAAATAATATAAAAAAAATATTTTTAGGAGTAGGATTTTTCTTTCTTGCTTTTACCGGATTTGAGGATGTAACAACATATCTTGAAGAAGCTAAAAATATTAAAAAAGTCCCTATAGTGATGATAGTGATAATTATTGTTATTTCATCATTATTTATCTTAATTTATCTTCCATTATTAAGCTATATAAATTCAGGAACAAATCTTAGTCGTCCTCTTCATGTGTTGTCAAAGGAATTATTAAAAGATAAGACTAATTTAGTAATTACACTAATAGGTATCTCTGCAACATTATCCTCTTTAATTACTGCTCTTAGTACTTCTTCAAGAAATATGTTCTCTCTTTCAGAAAGAGGATTTATACCAAAAAAATTCTTTTATCTTTCTTCAAGAAAAATACCTGTATATTCAATTATTGCTTCCTCTTTTATTGTGATGCTCCTTCTTGCGATAAGAAAATTAGATATTTTAGTTTATCTTGGCAATTTTTTATATTTTTTCATTGTCATAATTCTTTGTTTTACAGTAATTAGATTAAGGCACAAAAGAGAAAAACTTTCAAGACCATTTAAGATTCCGTTCTTTCCGTTTCTTCCTCTAATTACAGCATATCTCATGTTAATCCTGATGTTTTTTCTTGATTTTAAAGCTATCGCCTTTGGTTTAATCTGGTTTTTTTTGGGATTTATACTATATATTTTGAGGATAGTTGGAAAAAAAAGATTAAGAATTGCTTTGCTGGGTGCTAATCTTGTCTGCAGCTTGCTTGTAATCCTTGGTTCAGTATTAATAGGAGAACTTTATCCCCACTTTAAAAAGAACATCTATTATGTGTCGTATTCTTTTCTGTTTTTATTTATTGTGTTTGGAACAGGATTAATAAAAGATTATTTTAATAAAAAAGGCAGCTGAGATATTACTTTCCTATAAGAAGAACACCTGCAATGATCTGGACAATTCCTATTATCCCGGAAGTTGCACTTATTACAATTCTTATCTTTTTGGTAAGTTCCAACCCAAATAAATTACCAAAAACAAAAACAGATACAAGAATAAACAACAATCCAAGTATAAAAATAGCTCCACCAACCGCAACTCCAAACATTCTCATTGAATGGACAAACTTAAATTCAGAAAGGCGAAGTTCCATATCTTCTGCATCTTGTGCAATTCTTTGTACAACTTCTTTTAAATCAGGAGGAATATCATAATCAATATCTCTATTTTCCATAATTTTTTGATTAGTATCATTACCTTATTAATTTTTTGGTAAATCCATTAATTATATAATTAAAAATCTATTTTTGCTATAAACCTAAGATGACCCAAATAAAAATTCTAAACGATTCACTGATTAACAAGATTGCAGCAGGTGAAGTCATAGAGAGACCAAAAAATGTTGTAAAAGAACTTATTGAAAATTCTATAGATGCAAAAGCATCAAAAATAACTGTAGAGGTTAAGAAAGGGGGAAAATCTTTTATAAGCGTAACAGACAATGGAGAAGGAATGAATAAAAAAGATGCAAAAAAAGCATGCCTCAGGCACTCAACAAGCAAAATATCAAATCTTGATGATCTGTTTAATATATCTTCATTAGGGTTTAGGGGAGAAGCACTTGCAAGCATTGTTTCTGTTTCAAAATTAACATTAACAACTAGAACCGAAAATGAATTAGAGGGAATAGAACTGAAATATGAATCAGGCAATTTAAAAAATGTTGAAAAAAAGGGATGCCCCACTGGAACTGCTATTATTGTAAAAGATTTATTTTATAATACTCCTGCAAGAAAAAAATACTTAAAATCAGAAAGAAGAGAATTCAACCACATTATTGATATAATACAGAGGTATTCTTTAATAAATCCCAAAATTCATTTTAAGCTGATTCATAATAACAAAGAAATATTAAATTCCCCACAGACATCAGATCAATTAACAAATATAAGCTATATTTACGGAAGAAAAACAGCAAAAAAACTTCTATTAATAGATTATAAATCTTCTTTATTAACAATAAAAGGATATATATCAAAACCTGAAATAGCCAGATGGGGAAAAAAAGATCAGTCTATTTACATTAATAAGAGGTATATAAAAAATAAAACTGTTTCAGATGCAATAAATAATGCTTACAACACCTTAATGTTTCTTGACAAGAACCCGGTAGTTGTTTTAAATATCTCTCTTGACCCGGAGATTGTGGATGTCAATGTCCATCCTACAAAATCTGAAGTCAGATTTGAAAAAGAAAAAGAAATCTATGACCATGTATTTTCTGCTGTAAGAAAGACTCTGCTTGAAAATGATCTTATACCTGATCCGGAACTTAAAAAAGATTCATTCACTCAATATACATTCAAAAACCACGAAAAAAATATTGATGTAAAAGAGTCTAGTCCTGGTTATTCAATTGAAAAGTCCAGGCAGACATTATTTGGAAAAGAAGATAACAAAATTGCACTGAATAAACTGCCTGAAATGAGAATCCTTGGTGTTTTGAATAAGACCTATATTGTCGCTGAAACCAGAAACGAACTTATTTTAATTGATCAGCACGCTGCAGCTGAAAGAATTTTGTATGAAAAATACCTGAAACAATTCCAAAGAAAAAAAATAATAAAACAGGTTTTACTTGAGCCGGTGCTGATTGAAACAGATAAAAAAATGCACGAATCTATTTCTCAGAATCTTTCTGTTTTTACTGACATGGGTTTTGATATTGAAGCATTTGGAAGAAACGAATTTATTGTAAGATCTGTTCCTGAAATTTTTAAAAAAGCTGCTGATAATGAATTTATTATTGACCTAATAACTTCCGGAAAGAAATCTTTTAAAGAAAAAGAGCAAAATAAGATAATGAAAATGGCCTGCAGAGCAGCAGTTAAAGCTGGTGAGGAAATTACAATTAAGGAAATTAAAAATTTTCTTAGTGATCTTGACAATTCTAAGATTTCTTATACCTGTCCTCATGGCAGACCGATATTGATAAAATTATCTTTTAGAGAGATTGAAAAGATGTTTAAAAGATAAATAACGGATTTTGCAAATTTAAAATCCATCATATATTTTCAAGTACAATAAGTTTTTTAAATTCTTATTATAATGTTTGTTAATGGTGATTTTAGATTCTATATAATACATTTCAGCACATCCCGGGAATCGGGAAAAAAACCGAAGAAAAAATCTGGAAAAAACAAATTCTTACATGGGATTTATTTTTATCAGAACATAAAAAAATTAACATTTCAGAATCAAAAATAAAAAAAATATGTAAATATGTTGAGCTTTCTAAAATAGAGATTGAAAAAAAAAACCATCTTTTTTTCTTACCCCTGCTTTCAAGATCAATGCACTGGAGAGCATATCCTGAATTTGCTGACAATTGCTGTTTTTTAGATATTGAGACAACAGGTCTTTCAAGAGATTATCATGATATAACAACAATTGCAGTTTATGACGGAAAAGAGTCAAAGGTGTTTATACAGGGAAAAAATCTTGATGAATTTAGATCTGAAATAAAAAAATACTCACTCATTGTTACTTATAACGGAATATGTTTTGATATTCCTTTTATTGAACAAAAACTCCCTGATATAGGATTTGATCATCTTCATGTTGATTTAAGATTTGCTCTGAAAAAAATAGGTTATTCAGGGGGATTAAAATCAATTGAGAAGCAGTTGGGGATTGTAAGGGAAGGCGACATATGTGATGTTGACGGATATGAAGCAGTAAGATTATGGAAAAGATATAAAAGAGGAGACAAAAGGGCCCTTGATAAACTTATGAAATACAACATAGAGGATGTAGTAAACCTAAAGACTCTAATGGATATCACCTATAAAAATTTAAGGGAAAAATCCTTTTCTTGTATCCAATGAAAAAAATAGTGTCAAGCGAAAACCGACCACCACTGGTCAAAGACCAGTTGTATGTTCGCCCTTCGGGCGAAGGTCGGTTTTCAGTAACTTCAGAACTTGTAACAATTCCGGGAATGTCTCATGATTGGATAAACAGGGATAAATATCTGAAAAAATATATTTTGCCTGAGCTTAGATAGTGAACCAGGAAAAGAATATACTAAATCCAAACATTGCCACTCTGTAGCTTGCTAAAGAACCAAGAATATATAAAAATATCTCTTTATAATTATCTTTTATACTGCCTTTCATAATAACCGATATTATTATTGAAGTAAAAGCAGCAATTATTGCTATTGCAAGATATGAGAACAGCATAAAATCAGAATCATCAACCCTCACTCTGACTATATTGAACGGGACAGTTGATGTTCTTGATACAGCAGATATCTTATTTAACATGCTCCTGATAAGATTAACTAAATGAAACGCTAGTGCAAACATTGCAGGAGTTATTATTAAAGATACGATTGATAAAAAAATTTTGTAGCTTGTAACGCTTGCAATTACTTTTTTTTGCAAATATCTGGTTTCCTCGATATTGTCAGCCATCCTGTCAACAAGAGGAGGAGTATTGGCACCTTTTTTCCAGCTTATTAGGATAAGATCAAAGGTTTCTTCAATTATCTCAGAATCAAACCTTCCTGTAAATTCTTTAACAGACTCTTCAAGATCGTTTCCCACCGATATTTTTTTACAAACCCGCTCTATCTCATCATTAAGATAAGTGAATTCTTTTTCAAGAGAATTTTCCATTGCATTTTCAAGGCTTAATCCAGATTTTAAATTTAAAGAAAGCTCATCTAAAAATTCAGGAAAAACTTCTTCCATTTTTCTTACTTTATGATAAATTCTTGCATCCAGAAAAAGCCTGTATATAAAAATATTGAAAAGACATACCAATACAAAAATTACAGGTAAAAAAAGCACAGACAATAAAATTCCAATAAAAATATTAATATTTGAAAAAATTTCTGAATTCAATACTAAAATATCAAGAAGTACAGCAATAATAAAAAAAAGATAGACAGAAAGACCGAAATAATAGTAAGGAACCTCTTTGACACTTGCTCTTTGATGATAATTAAGGATATCTTTTCTATATTTTTTTGGAATAACTGCATCTCCGATAAATTCTGTAAAGAGCCTGAATTTTTTTTTTAATTCTCTTTTTCTCCTCATATTTTCACCAATGGTCTCATGCTCTGAAAAATAGATACAAAGATTAATTGGAGAGCAAAAATAAATATTAAGAGAAGAAAAAGAAAAGGAAAGAATTTAACTTCCATACCAATAACTGAAATCACAAGCACAATACCGACAATGCTTAATGCCGGAACAATAGTTCCAAAAATCATATAAAACATAGAAATCGGACTTAATTTCCTTTCATATTCTTCAATCTCAATAATTTTTTCCCTGCTGAGATCTTGAAGAGTTGCAACCAGGCTTTTTTTGATGTTTGTTCCTGTTTTTAAAGATTTTTTGATCGGCTCAAGAACTCTCCTAAAAGTTGGGCTTGGAGTATATTTTATAGCATCATCTATTGCCTCTTCAATCCTTTTTCCAAGAAATATTTCTGATGCGATCTCACCAAAGTATTTGCTTGATTTTGCTTTTGTATAGGATACACCCACAAGAGCAGTTACAATAGAATTTCCTGATTCAAGTAATGTAAGAAGCATCCTGCTGGGAACAAAAATATCACTTTCAATCTCCATTCTTACTTTTTGGATATTTAGATCAATTAATTTTATTGATAAAAAGAAAAATATTATATAAAAAACAAAAAAAACCGGAATAATAATAATGACCAGATTGTAAGTTAACAGGATAAACAAAAAAAATATTGAAATATTAAATGAAAACACAAACGCAAATAAAAGAGCATTTTTTACAAATTTAACAATGTCAGCATCCATCTGCGCAATCTTCAGTTTCTCTTCAAGATCTGGGAAAAGTTTTGTTATAAACTCTTCAATTGTTTCACTTCTTTTGATTTTTACCACCAAAGATCTTATGCATGAGATATTTTTTATTAATATAGTAGTAGCTAATTAAAAGAGCAATCTCTTCATTGTCAGTAATCTTGTTTTTTGTAAAATATTTTAATATCCTGATCTTATCATTAATCTCTTTGTCAACTTCTTTTTTGCTTAGTCCTGCAAAAAGATTTAAAGTGTCATAGAACCTTTCCGGATCATTTTCTTTTAAGAGCTTATCTTTTTTAATATCATACCCATAAATCAGGTTTGGATCTCCTGATTCTGTGATTTCAGCTAATTGGAATGTTCTTCTTGTGCCGGTTCTCCTGTTTCTGTTTTGCACAACAAAAAGACTCACCGCCGAAATTAATGATTTGGAAACACCGATTGGTTCGGTTGTAAGTCTTGTGATTGCCTGATTTACTGTGTTTGCATGAAGAGTGCCGTAAACAGAATGACCCGTGTGCATTGCTTCAAACAATACTTCTGCTTCTTTTTTCCTTCTGATTTCGCCGACAATTACTCTGTCTGGTCTCATCCTCAATGAGTTTACAATCAGGTCAAGCATAGAAACCTCTCCTTTTCCTTCAGGATTAGGAAGTCTTGTTGTCAAGGGCACCCAGTGAAGTGTTTTGGGAAGTCTTAACTCCCGGGTATCCTCAATAGAGATAACTCTCTGGTTTGGAGGTATAAAGATGCTAAATACATTTAATGTTGAGGTTTTTCCTGAACCTGTTCCTCCGACAATTAGAATAGATAATTCATACTGAATTGCTGTCCAGATCATTGCCGCAGTCTTATAATCTATTGTATTTGATATAATAAAATCAGTAATAGACCAGGGAGTTTCTGCAAATTTTCTGATTGTTATTGTGTTTCCTTTTGTAGAGATAGGAGATATAGTTGCATTGAACCTGTCGCCTGATTTTAGATGCCCATCCATCAACGGCTCAAGTACTGTTATTGTTTTGTCAACGTTTCTTCCGGCAAGGGTTGCATAGTGATATATCTTATTTTCCTGTTCAAGTATTATATTTGTCTTAAGCCAGCCATGTTTTTTATGAAATACCCACACAGGCTCAAAAGAGTTGTTGACAACAATTTCTTCAAGATGTTTATCCCTTAATAAGAATTCAATCTCTCCCATACCTATGCTTATAAGTATAATATAATCACAAAAAAGATGAATTTTTTTATCAGAAATTTTTGGAAAAACCTTTTTTAGTTTATCAATAAGCATTGTCTTGTATTCTCTTTTTATTCGGCTTTCTTCTTCACGAGTCTTAAAAACTACATTAAAAGAAATCTTGCTTATAACTTCCTCTTTTATTTTTTCAATAACTAATCTTGTTATTTCTGAAGTTCTTAATAAAAAGACCATGTAAAACGGTACAGGTTCAAGTTCCTGTTTTACAATATCAACCTCAACTTCTATTTTGTCAACATCTATGTTGTAAGATTCAATTTTTTTTATCGGATCAGCGGATTTTTTCTTATCAATTCCCTTCATGAAGTTCTCAATATAGTATTTTCTTACATTTTTATAGACTTTTTTTGTTTCCTGATCATCTTTTCTTTTAAGATATTTATACAGATCATAAATTAGTTTATTTGCAGAACTAACATCCTTAAGGTTTTTATAGAATTTAAGTTTGTTGATAAGTTCAACCTCATCAATATGTTCAAACTCAAATTCCGGTCCTCTCTGATATATTATACTTGGACCCTTAATATTCTTATAATCAATTATTACAAATCCGAGTTTTTCAAGGTATCGGGCAATTTTTGTGACTGTTTGTGCTGATACATTAAGTTTTTTTGCAGTCAGGCTGATATTTACTTTTTTTTCAGTTTCAATAATTTTAAACAGGTCATCGATGATTGTTAAAAACAAATTCTACACCCCTTTTTTTTATTAATGTAATTCATTTTGTTAATAATGTATATATATTTTATGGTTATGCATTTCGCTTTGCGAAATCCATTAGATTTTGTACGGGGTAGGCAATGGTCGGTGTCAAGCGAAAACCGACCAGTCAGTAACTGGTGGAAAATGAACTTTTGTTCTGTTGCTACTATTAATTAAAATCCGAAATGATTATTTTATCAGGCATGATATCTAATCCTGTGCATGTTGAATCATAATCCATTATTTTGGTCAAATAACACGGTTCAGTATCATTTAATTTCCAGTCTTTTTCAATAGTATCATCAAATGTCGGATGATAAAGATAATAAAAATCAATTACAATACTTACAGGCTTATTTGTTTTTGTCCAGTTTTTTTCAAAAACAATAAATGTATAATTTATTAAAAAATCAAATCTTGCTGAATAAAAATTTAATTGCTCAACATTCTCCAGACCATAATTGAAATTTATTGATTTTAGTTCTTTTCTGAAACTTAATGTCTGAACTGATTGATTAAACATCTCTTTACTTGTAAACATGGGTTTTAAGTATTTTTTTGACATATGTTTTCCTGTTTTCATAATTGTTTCAAGCTCATCTTTGGATACTGTTTCTTTTTCGTGAGTAATATTAATAAGACCAAGTTTTAATGGGTTTTTTAATATTTCTTTGACATACATATTGTCAAAATCTTTGATAAAACTGTTCATTGCGGAAAGTTTAACTCGGTTAAGATTAACTTTGTATTCCTCAGAAATAATCTCTGCCCTGTTTGTCATTATTAAAATTATAATGCCTACTAAAAGTACTGAAGTTAATGAAAAAAACATTGATTTTCTGTTCATTTTTCTCTCAACCAGACATTTGATGTGAAAATAAACGGGCCCTTTGTAAAAGTCCTGTGTGTATAATAATAACCGCTGACTGCTCTGGAATTTGTTATTTTTAAATCTGAGTCAATTTCATAAATTTCTTCACCGATATCATAACTTATTTTTATCAACTCAGGACAGATTCTTGCAGGATTATTTTCATGATTCAAAAATTCAATCTCAAAAACTGAAGCGTTCCGTGAATTATGAGCTCCTGTGCCTTTTATCTCATATTCTTCTTCAATATTATCATATCTGTACTTGGCAGTTATTACAAAATCACTGCTGAAAGAGTCAACTTCTGATATTATAAACTCATTCCTGTTCTCTGCACCAGGAATTATTTGTCTTGCAGTTCTTTGGACAGGCTGATTAAATGTATAAATAGATTCATCCAGGCAGTCTAAATCAAACAAACATTCATATTCAGACACATATCCTCCAAAACCCGGTAAAAAACAATCATTACAGATAAGCTTATCACATTTTGAATCTAAATTTGTAAAATTAACTGGACACTTTTTAAATCCTTTATTGGTATAAACTGTAATATTTACAGTTTCTGTTGTATCAAAACCATCTTCTTCATACACTAGAATCTTTGATTCCAAAATTTCTGAATTAATTTCATCAGAAGAATCAGTTATCATAACAAAAA
Organism: Candidatus Woesearchaeota archaeon; assembly: GCA_014729915.1. Lineage (GTDB taxonomy): Archaea > Nanobdellota > Nanobdellia > Woesearchaeales > GW2011-AR15 > WJJD01. Next base: position 33,727 of record WJJD01000054.1, read on the forward strand.
CAATCTCATCTGGATCATAATCATATATTTCACTTAACAAAATAGCATAAGGTATTGTTCCTTTGTGAAGAAGATAATTGGAAATGTCTGCAAGACATGATATATCTGAATCTCCTGCATGTTCCCATTCACACATAGCTGAGCAGCCGTCATTGTTAAAACTGTCTCCAAAGTCACATTCCTCATAAGGTTCATCAAGATTAGAATCTCCGCAATACCCTCCCTGGATTGTTTCTATTGAACAATCTTCTTTACAATATTCACATTCTTCATTATACAACGGAGTGCATGCTATTCCGTTATCTTCCCCTGCATCACACTCCTCTCCTGTCTCTCTCTCTCGGTTTCCGCATACAGGATCTTCTGTCTCTATTTCACAAATTGCTGAACAGCCGTCATTATCCTGTTTATTTGCATCATCACATCCCTCATTTAAACCTGGTTGAAGTATGCCGTCACCGCAGAACTCTTCCTGGCATGTGCTTGAACA
>WJJD01000055.1 GCA_014729915.1 Candidatus Woesearchaeota archaeon
ATTTATAGGGGTGATATTTTCATTAGTTATCTTTGTATTCTTAGGATCATATGTAATCAGTATTTCTCCTAAACCGCAGGGATGACTAAGATTTGCATGAAATTCAACAGAATTAGGGTTATAGACCTGGTCAATTACAACATCTACTGTCATATTTGTTGATTCTTCAGAAATAGTACAGGAGTTCATAGTAACTAAAGGTAAAAAAATAGTTGAAGTTCTAGGTTCAGTATCTGACAGGGGGTGAGCACCTCGGATTTCCGGTTAATTTACAACCAGTTCCAGTCCACCATCTCTCTGTATATCACTGACAGCTTGTTTCCCTCTAATTTTATAAACTGAATTTGTTCCGTTTTCTAAAATAGTTTCATCAACTTCTCTTAAATCGTATTTTGTTTTAAAAAAACTTGGCCAGGCTAAATTTCTGGCTCCTACTATCTGCAATTTTTCCTAATTGGAAGCTGTAGCAACAATAACAGTATCGGTATAAGGATTACGTGCAGCATATGCTGTAAACTCCTGTATTTCCAAATAACGTCTCCAGCACTCTTCTGCCAGCTCCTACGGTTAATTCTTCAAATCCACCCAGACCCAGAGTTAATAAAAATCTTAAAAATTCATTTCGGTTTATTTTAATCAACCTTTTTTTATCATTTTATCTTTTTGAAATATAAATTATTTATTGAACAGTGATAAATAGTTATTTGAATGTTTTTCGTTTAATAAAGGTTAAAAAATCTGGCTTCAGGTTCAAGAAAAAATATAAAGGAAGATTTAACTATACAGCTAATTTTATTAAATAAAAATTATACTCAATTTATCAAAAAATATCCGGAAAAAGATATAATTGAGCTAGATAAAGTATTTGATCAGAACGTTCTTAAAAAATATTCCGATGACTTAAAAAAATTAAAATCAAAAAGCAGCAAAAAAAAGAATTAAGAAATTGGATGCAATAAGATTTGATCTTAACAAAATAAAAAAAAGAACTTCCAATAAAAAATTCAACCTTAGATATTGTTGAATGCACAATGACTGCTCATCATATCTTTTATCTGGAAAAACTATTTTCTGAAATATCAAGAGTTTTAAAAGAAAAAGGTAGTTTCATATTCATGGGACTATCCGATTAGACTATCTTAGAAAAAGGGATGACTTTTAAAAAAGTCCATAAGCATCCTGAATTTCATGGGATTGAATTTTTCAGGAATCATAAGAAAATAAAAAGGATTGCAAAGAAATGTTTTACACTAAAAGGATATGAAAGGATAGGTCCTGGTCTGCTGTATATGTCTTGTTTAAAAATAAAAACAAATGTTTTTAATAAATCCTGAATTTTATTATGATGTGATTACATACATAATTTCATTATATGGTGAATTACTGGTAGTAAAATGAGAATAAGAAACATCCAAAAAAACCTTGAAAATATCTTTGGAAAAATAAAAGATAAAGATATACAATTAGCTGCGGTAACTAAGAAAAGAACAATTCCTGAGATAAAACAGGCAATTTTTTCAGGAGTCAAAATAATTGCAGAAAACAGGGCAGGAGAAGCAAAAGAGAAATACAGCATACTAAAAGAATTTTTAAAAAAAAACAATATTAAATATCATTTCATAGGACACATCCAAAGTAATAAAGCAAAGGATGTTGTTGAATTTGCTGATCTTATTCATACATTGGATTCAGAAAAACTTGCAAAAAAACTAGATAAATATACAAAAAAAAACAATAAGATCCAGAAAATTTTAGTGCAGGTAAACATCGGAAAAGAGCCTCAGAAATACGGAATTGAACCGGAAAAAACAAGAGAATTCATAGAAAAAATATCTAAATTCAAGAATCTCAAAATACAGGGATTGATGTGCTTATCCCCTTATTTTGAGGATCCTGAAAAAACAAGACCATATTTTAAGAAGATGAAAGATCTTTTTGATGAACTGAAAAGCAGCTCAGCAGGAAAATACGATATGAAATATCTATCAATGGGGACATCCTTCAGTTACAGTATAGCAATTGAAGAAGGTGCAAATCTTATAAGAGTCGGAACAAAAATATTTGAATAATGGATTTTCTGCGAAAATCCATAAAGGATATTACAAAGCAATATGAATTTTTTTGTTTTTTAAAAAAATTCATAAAACTTTATTAATAAAACATACTTACATAAAAAAAAATGAAAATAAAAATTACAAAAAGGCTCCTTAAAAAATATCCTGGTGCAAAATTTGCTGGAGTTAAAGCAAAAAACATCAGGAATCAGAAGACAAACAAAGAGCTTGAAGCAGAAAAAATTAAGCTTGAAAAGAAAATTAAAAAAAAAATAAAAGACCCAAAAGATCTTGAAATGATAAAAAAATACAATAAAAACTTCTTTAACAAATTTGATACGACAGTTCCGATCGAATATCAGCTGGAATCAATCAAAAAAGGCAAAAAAATTCCAACAGTCTTAACTCCGGTTGAATTGATGTTTATGACAGAGCTTAAGCATCACTGCATAATAGCTGCCCATGATCTTGACAAAATAAAAGGTGATCTTGTTTTTGATATTTGTAAAGGAAAAGAAAATTTTAAAAAACTTAATAAAAAACCAGTCGAGCTAAAAAAAGAGGATATTGTGCTAAGAAAAGACGGAAAGATAATAACTTCACATTTGTATGGTCCTGACTATGATACAAGAGTTGATGAGAATACAAAACATGTATTATATACTTTCTGGTTTGATTTTGATGTATCTGATAAAAAAATAAATGATATGATTAAGACATTGAAAGGATATCTGGAGCTGATTTCAAAAAAGGATACAGAGATTGAGAGAGTTGAATTTATGGTTGTAGATAAACTCACAACTAAAATCATTGATCCTTGGGGAAGCACGCTTATTGAAGATTATAATAAATTAATCAGAGATTTTCACCTTGAAGTATTTGATAAAAGACTATTCCCGGAACCAAACCGGCTCATGAGAAGGGGAGTTGTATTTTCAGGGATAGGATTAAAGCCCATAGCTGAAGCAATTAAAAAAAAAAAGGATTTTTATGTTCTTTCAGGGATCATGCCTTCAGGAAAAAAGATTCATCTCGGGACAAAGATGGTTGTTGAAATGATTTCATATTTTCAAAAACAGGGAGCTTATACCTATATTTTGGTTGCTGATCTTGAAGCCCAGGCAACAAGAGGAGTGACATTAAAAGAAGCAAGAAAAAGGGCTCTTGATTTCCATATCCCTGCTTATGTTGCACTGGGGCTTGACCCTGAAAAGACTATTTTCTATTTTCAATCTGACAATATAGAAGTGATGCATGCTGCTTACAGGTACTCAAAAAAAGTAACACAGGCTCAGTTTGAAGCACTATATGGTAATGCTGACCCAGACAGGATACTCTCGGCATTAACTCAAGTGGGAGATATACTTTATCCACAGTTTAAAAAAAGGATGCCTGGAATAATTCCAGTGGGGCCAGATCAGTGTCCACACATATTATTAAGCAGGGATATAGTTAATAGAATGAAAAAGAAAAAATTTTGCTCTCCTTCTGCAACATTTCATAAATACATGCCATCACTAAATGGTCATTTTAAAATGTCAAAGAGTATGCCTGAAAGCATGATTGAACTTCCTCAAGATCCAAAGATTGTATGTAAAAAATTAAAGCGTGCATTGACTGGTGGAAGAGATACAGTTGAAGAGCAAAAAAAACTTGGAGGAGATCCAGAGAAATGCATGATTTTTGAATTATATAAACAGCATTTAATTGAAGATGACAAAGAATTAGATTCAATTTATCAAAGATGTAAATCTGGAACGTTATTATGTGGAGAAGATAAGCAATACGCTTGTAAAAAAATGACTGAATTTATGACTAAACTTGAAAAAGGTATTAGTAAATCTAGAAAAAATGTTGATAAATTCAATTTTGTAAAGGATTAGATATTTCAAAGATAGGCATTAACTATTACAAGGTTGATTTCAGGTTAAACACCTTAAAGAATTTTAAAAGCATCTTGACATATTGCCATCAGAATCCGAATATATACCAGATGAATAGGACAATAGGAGGAGAAACACTGGAGATAGAGCTGCATACAGGTTCTTTGGAGAGTCTACATATTATTTTAAAAGACTTTGAAAAGATATTTCCAGATACAATCGAGTATTATGATTATTATGTTATATTAAATGAATTAAAAGTAAAATATTTTCCAGAAAATTAACAACGCTTCAAGAAACCGCTAATTCTTTACCTTCTTTAACTGCCTGCTGAACTATTCCAATCTGATCTTTTTTTTTCCTGAATTCTTCCGGAGTATAGCAAATCGGCTCAATATCAACTTCTCCATCCCAGAATTTTAGAATCTCAGCAATTCTTTCAGACATTGAACTTCCTTTAAAAGCTTTTGAAACTATTAGCAAATCAACATCTGAATCTAAAAAATGATCTCCTCTAGCTCTTGACCCAAATAAAATTAATTTGTCTATTTGTATTGATCTTTTTAGTTTTACTTTGAATTTTTCAAGATCTTTTATCATTCTTTTATTTGAGTATTTAACCATTTGAAAATCCTCTCTGCCCTTTTAATCCTGTCTTTAGCAATAGATTGATCATAGTTTTCATGAGGAACACTCTCAACAACATCAGGGTATCTTGTAATAATATATTCAGGAGATAGTATCCTCAGATCAGTCAGAAGTTTTTTATCAATATTAACTTTCTTTCCTAATTTAACCAAAGAATGTATAGGAATGATTCTTTCTTTAGATTTTAGCATGATTAGTGCTTTCAGGCCTTTTTCTACTGCTTGTTGACTTAGAAAAGCAACCAGATAATACTCTTTGATTTCCAAATTTTTTTTAGCTGCCTTAAGATCATGTTTTGCCTGTTCCCACCAATTTTTTATCTCCTCTCTCATGTTCTTAATATAAAATGTGATTGTATATAAATATTTTTCAAATTATGGCTCCGTAGAAATACCATAAAAAAATTATAATAATTTTTTTAAAAAACCGCTAATTCTTTCCCTTCTCTAGTTTCTTAATCATATTAATCGAATAATATTGGAAAAAGACGTCGACAGGCAAAGAGACAACTGCAACTGCATAGATAAAAAACAGAAATAAGATCACCCCGAAAACAATTCCTGTCCCTAATATCAGATATGAATTAGATGCTGCATACATAAAATAAAAGATAAATGCAAGAATTGCCCCAATAATCCCAAAAGCAATAAGAAATCCTATAACGATAATAGCTATTGCAATCCCTCCAACAATACCAAGCACAATCTTCATGATCCAAAATAAAAAAATCTCAACTTTTTTTTCAGAAGTGATTTTTTTAAAGTGATTCCATGATGATCTTATTGATACGTCCTTATTATACATAATTATTACTAAAAAATTCATTACAATAAAATTTACTATCCGGACAATAAATATTAAAATAAAAAAAGAAAATAACATCGGAATCAGCAGCAGATAATTAAAAAACTGAAGTGCTCCATTAAGAAAAGCAAATATAAGTGGAGAAAATATCAAAAGCATTAATCCAATGCTAATAAGTCCCAGATATATTCTGAAAACAAACAATGACGCTCCAAGTTTTTTATTTTTATTAAAACTTCTCTTAATATTAATTTTTTTTTCTAAAACACCCTGGATAAACATAAACTTAAAAATAGAGAAAATATAGGAAAAAAATAACACAATTAATAAAACTAGTGAGATAAAAATTCCAATAAAATATCCATATTTTTTTAAATTAAATAAAAAATTATTATTAATTTCTCCGATTGTAGATTTGACATCTTCAGGAAAAGATTCAATTTGATTTGAATTATATCCTGAAGAATAGCTTCCTGAGCCTGCACGTCCTGAGAACAAAGACACAAAACCCATCTTGAGCCAGAATGATTTTCTTATAGGAAACAAAAGCTTTTTTGTCTTATTAAAGCTGTCTTCAATAATATCAATTGCATATGCCATAGCATTAGTTTAATTATGGAATTTAAAAATTTTCTTATAAAAATTTAAATACTTATAAAAAATCATATATTCAGAGGTGATTCACATTCGCAAAAAAAACAAACCAATTGTTCCGCCGTTATCCGGCGGATACATGGCATCATCGATTTTAGGGTTTTTTATCTCAGCAATTTATGTATTTGATAAAAATCATCCGTGGGGTCTTGCTTTCTGTATAGTTTTTGCAATAATGTTTCTTTCATCAGTAAAATCAATGACCTATGCTGATCCGGATATGTTTGTAGCATTAGAAACAGGAAAAAAAATTAAGAAATTCAAAAATCCTTTTACTAAAGAATCAAAGTAAAAATAAAGTCTTCAAGAAACTTTATTAACTGAATTTCTTATCAAACTTCTCTTTTGCTTTTCTTTCTTTATAATAAACAACATGAGAAGACCTTTTTTCAAACAATGCAATCGCAATATTAATCATATCTGTCTGAAACGGCTTTAATTTTTTTTTATCCATAATAACAGAAGCATCCTCAATACATTCTTTTAATAGATCAATATTTTCTCTTCTTGCAATAACTTCCTGTTCTTTTTCTTCAGCATCAGTAAGTTTTATCTCCTCCCAGACAGGATAAGTGCTTTTATCGGTTGTCCTTGGAAAAGTCTTATAAAATACCATAATAACCACCCAGAAAAACAAGTAATATAAATCACTTAATAAAATCATCGATGGATTTCTGCTTTGGCAGAAATCTATAAGTGTGCAGCAAGCTATTGCTATAAGCTTATCTGACAAATCTGTCTAATTGATTTGTTTCCAACCACATCCATTTTAAGGGATATAAAGCAACACTTCCAACACTTCTCAAACACCCAACATCCCCGACCAGATGGATTTTGCCTTGGCAAAATCCATACCATAAATTTAAATATTTCCAAAAAAATTATAACTATAAATGAACAGCATAATAAAAAAGGATATCCTGAACCTTTTAAAAAAATCAATTGATGCTATAAAAAAAAATGAGATTCTCAAACTCAGGATCATCAGTAATGAAGTAATTCATAATGCTTCAATATTTCAGGATGAAGATAGTATATCTGCAGCTGTAATAATATATACCATATCAAAACTATATAAAGAGACAAATAAGATTAATGAGCTTGTTCTTCCGTATCTTAAAGAACTTGTATCTGCACTGGAAAAAGATAATTACAAGAATTACAGGCAAAAATTAAAAGATCTTCTTAATGATATAAAAAGTAATTATGTCAAAACAAGTTTTTATCTGAGTGAAATATTTGAGCAGGCACACATAAATAAGGCATCTAAGATGTATGATCATGGGATATCTTTATCAAGAGTTTCAGAAACTCTCGGTGTTTCTATGTGGGAACTTCTTGATTACATAGGAAAAACATCAATTTCTGAATCCTATGATGACTTAACAGACGTAAAAAATAAGATAAAATATACAAGAACTTTATTTTCAGAATGAAATCCATAGTATTTGATACAGGCCCTCTGATTAGTTTTTCATTAAATAGTATAATTGAACTTTTTGAAAAGCTAAAACAGCATTACAAAGGAGAATTTTATATTTCTCCTTCAGTAAAAAAAGAAGCAGTTGACAATCCCCTGAAATCAAAAAAATATAAATTTGAAGCAATACAGCTCCTAGAACTAATTAAGAAAAATATAATCAATATACATTCCTATGAAACTCTCAGTCAGGACACGCAGGAACTTTTAGGTCTGGCAAACAGTATATATAAAGCACGAGGAAATTATATAAAAGTTTTTCATAGAGGAGAAATTGAAGCATTAGCTCTTGTTTTAAAACTTGATTCAGATGCTTTTGTTTTAGATGAGTTTGTTACAAGATCAATAATTGAGAATCCTAAAAAAGTTAAAAAAAGACTTTCAAGAAAACTGCATACAAACATAATAGTAAATGAAAAAAATCTGAAAAAATTTACAGACAGAATAAAAAAAGTAAAAGTCATCAGATCAGTTGAATTAATAACAATTGCTTATGAGCTTGGACTTCTTGACAGATATAAACTTGTTGAAAAAAATCCTGAAAAAAATCTTCTTGAAGCGGTTTTATGGGGAGCAAAACTAAACGGATGCTCAATATCCCAAAAGGAAATTTCAAAGATAATGAAACTTGAGGGTTTCTAATCCAAAAAATTTATATAAGGATTGCTCTCTTTATTAATTTATGGGTTCAACTTTCAGGGAAGCAATAACATTTTTAGATCAACTTGGTATTTATGAAGTTGTACTTCCTTTTCTATTAGTATTTACTACGGTATATGCGATTCTTGAAAAATCAAAGATATTTGGTGTTGAAACAGTTAATGATATTGAGATGACTAGAAAAAATCTCAACAGCATGTTTGCATTTGTAACCGCATTTTTAGTTGTTGCAAGCACCCAGATGGTGTCAGCGATAAATGAGGCTGTCGCAAACATAGCTTTATTAATGCTTCTTGGTGTTTGCTTTTTACTGTTGGTTGGAGTGTTTCACACTGGCGAAGAAGAGTTCAAACTTGAAGGAGTTTACCTGGGAATCTTTTCAGTCATAATGTTTGTCGGAACAATATTGATATTTTTAAATGCTATTAAAACAGAAGATGGTACTCCCTGGCTTTTATATTTCTGGCAGTGGATAGTTGATCACATTGATTCAGGAGCATTCGGAGCATTATTATTAACCTTATTTATGGTCGGGATGATGATGTATATAACATCAAGCCCAGGTTCAGGAATTTTAGGAATGAATAAAAAGGAGGATGAATAAATATGAATTTTATTGAAATGATTGAGTATCTTGAAAGTTTAGGTTTATTAGATGTTTTGCTGCCTTTTTTACTGGTATTTACAATATCTTTTGCAGTACTTCTTAAATCAAAAATACTTGGAGACAATAAAAGACCATTTAATACAATTGTTGCATTTGTTCTTGCAATGGCTGTTGTAATCCCTCATGTTATGTGGGGTACGGCTGATCCAACAGACGGAAAATTAACCACTGGATTGATAGATGTTGTTGAGGTAATGAACAGATCTCTTCCTAATGTCTCTCTTATCATGGTGGCAAGTATAATGGCTTTATTATTGATAGGTGTGTTTGGTCATGATGTCAATCTTGGAGCAACTGACATGATTGGCTGGATTGTCATTTTTTCAATAGGGGCTGTCGCATTAATATTTGCAAATGCTGCAGGCTGGCTTGGAAATGTTCCCCCATGGTTAAGTTGGCTTTTTGAGGAAGATACAGCATCTTTATTAATAGTAATCCTCGTTTTTGGAATAATCATAGCATTTATAACAAGAGAAGGGGATGAGATGGAAGAGAGAAAATCAATGAAAGAATTTTTTGAAGGACTTTACGGAGGCAAATAATAAAAACAAAAGATGGCTACATTTTTAGATATTGCATTTCTTGAACATTTTTCGAGTATTTTTGTAGTCATTTTTGTATTTACAGCTGTTTATGCAATCCTTACTTTTAAAAAACCACTAGGGGATAATAAGGGAATTAATGCTTTAATAGCGTTTGCAGTATCTGTTCTTTTTATCATGTCAAAAGATGCTATTGCAATTATTAGAACAGCGGTTCCCTGGTGGACTCTTATGGTCCTTGTAATAACATTTATCATAATTGGAGTTGAAGCTTTTGGTTCTAGTTTTGATCCAGGCACACTTCAGAGTTTCAGCACCTGGATATTAATCATTGCAATAATTATTTTTGTTTTTGCCTGGGCAGGTGTTGCAGGACAAAAAGCCGGACCTTATCTTGGGAATGAATCTTCAACCCAAGCTGCAGAAAACTATGGGGGCTCAGGTAATGTGGCCTCAGGAAATTTTCAGGAAAATCTCGGTGCAACACTATTTCATCCGAAAGTATTAGGAGTTATCCTGATACTTGTTATTGCGTTATTTGCAATTCTGTTTATAACCTGGCCAATTGGTCTTAATTCAATAGGTCCTTAAAGGGTTTTAGAAATCAAATTTTATCCTGTTTATTAAATTTATCAGTTATTCTTGAAAGTTCATGTACATTTTCAGTAAACCTTGGAAGGACTTTGGAAAATACTTTTTCCATTGCTTTAATTTCTGATCCGACATCAAGAATATGTTTGTCATATTCAGAAACCTTTCCGATAACAGCATTATGAAGATCTTCAAAACTCTTTTTAAGATTTTTAACCTGTACCTCAAGTTCCTGTATTCTTCTTTCAGACCTGTTTTTCCAATCAATAACTTTATTTATATCTTTTATTAATTCTTCCCATTTTTCATCAATAATAGTTTCAATGAGCTCCTCAGTCTTTGGATTAAAATTTGTCATATTGTTTGTGGCTTCTGCCTGAAAAGAAGGAGGAGGAGGACTTGATTGTACATTTTGTTTGTTATTATTTTCAAAATTAGGAGGATATGAGGTTAAACTGGTTGGAGAGCTTTCAACAGCATTTTTTGTATCAATATGATTTAAAGCATCAAAAATCTGGGTATTAGAAAATCCCTGTCTTGTCAGGTTCTGGATTATATCCCGGTTAGAAAGACCCTGCTGTTTCATGCTTCTTATAAGATTTATTGGAGACTCTGAAGCCATTTTAATATACTATTGGCTTTTCTGTTTAAATAACTTTTGGTTTGTTCTTATCTCGTCAAGAGTGTCTTCAATAATTTTTTTTACCTCGTTTTTATTAACAAAATCCATTGGCTGCCAATAATCAATGTACCTGCTGAGTCTGTTAAAATCTCTTTTTAATGCAGCCTGTGAGATTTCCTGGTTTAACGTGCTTATCTTAATATTTACATCCTGAATTTCTTTTTTAAGATCAGTTACAATTGACTGGAGAACTCTAATCTCATCAGAAATTGTTTTTGAGTCATCAAGCATGTTTTGATCAGTCAATTGATTTTTTTTTCGAAGATTTGAATATCTTTCTTCAAGAATCCTTAACCTTCTCATTATCTCATTTATGTTTCCGGCTAATTTTTTTGAAGCGGGATCAAGATTTGTCTGCAGTTTTGGAAAAGTAGAATTTTTATGAAATTCCGGAGGGGTTTTTTTTTTTTGTTTTTTGTCAAACATAATAATCTTATATTAATATGAGATTAAAAAAGTTTTGGTAATGATCAATATATTGCTGATTTTCAGGGTAAAGTTTTTTTGATTCTGAATTTTTTTTACAACATACTATATACAATACTTTAGTATCTGAATCAAAAAAACATAATCAGGAATACAATCGTTATCATTCTATAGCAACTTATTTAAACAAAAAAAAACTATTAATGTTTATTATAATGGCAATTCAAAAATCTTCTCAAAACATTACTTTTTCTGTAGACCGTGAAGGAGAAGATAATATTTTGAGAGGAAATTATTCAAAAAGTATTCAGATTCCTTCAATAGAAGACAATCCCAGGTGCATGGCAAAAACAATTGAGAAACTTGCACAGAGCCACGGCATAACAAAAATTGTGTTTTATCAAAAAAGAGAGTATGAATATGATTATGATCAAACAGTAATGTTAAATGAGATAGCACAGCTTTATCTTCACTATTCCAGGGATAAAACAAGATTCAGCTACCAGGCATTAACATTCGGAAAATGCAGGAGATTTGTTGACAAATGGTTTAATGATATACAAAATATTATTTTTAATCTATTAATAAAGGATCCATTGGGTGCGTATGTTGAACTAAAAAGACTAAAAAGACAGGAACAAATTCTTTTGGATAAATCCGTAACTAATAATGATGTATATTGTCATCGATCTTATATCAATTTTTTAAACACAATTATTTCTCATATGGAAAACACCCGGATAATAATTGTAGCAAAACCATATCTTCCGGGATACAAAATTGGAGAAAGATCAGTTTACAGAAGGATATTTCACCCTATTATAAAACCTGATTTCATGTATACAAAACTTATGGCAGCGTATCCAAAAGGGGGGGAAGAAATATCCAATTATTCAATCGGAGAAGAAACAGAGATAATAATTTTTAAACTGCCTGATTCAGTCCAGACTTTTTATCATATGATGCCTCCTGAATTTAAATTGAGTGAAGAAAAATATGAGCTTTTAGATGTAGCTAAAAAGATAATGGCTGAGCATAAGCCAAAAAAATCAGAATTTGTTGATCCCCAGAGGATGAGAGAAGTATTTTACAATGTCGGAAGGGATCTTATTGAAGAACTATCTTCTTACAGGAATATGCAGCTTAGAGAAGAAGAAATTACTGAGCTGACTGCAATACTTGTAAGATACACTGTAGGATTCGGATTAATTGAGGTTCTTCTCCAGGATGAAAAAATTCAGGACATATCAATAAATAGCCCAATGGGACATATTCCAATGTTTATAGTCCATGCAAATTTTGACGACTGTAAAACAAATATAATTCCCACAACAACAGAATCAGAATCCTGGGCATCAAAACTAAGGATGATTTCTGGAAGACCACTTGATGAAGCAAACCCGATCCTTGATACAGAGCTTGAGCTTCCTGGAGCATCAACAAGAGTATCAGCAATAACAGCACCTCTTAATCCAACAGGTCTTGCTTTCTCTTTCAGGAGGCATAGGGACAGGCCCTGGACATTACCTTTGTTTATGAAAGTGAAAATGATAAATTCTCTTACAGCCGGATTATTAAGTTTTTTAATTGATGGAACAAGGACTATGCTTATCTGTGGTACAAGGAGTTCAGGGAAATCCTCTTTCTTATCTGCATTGATGGTTGAGATCATGAGAAGATACAGGATCATAACCATTGAGGACACTTTGGAGCTTCCTGTAACTCAGCTGCGTAATTTAGGGTTTAATATACAGCAGTTAAAAGTAGCCTCAGCCCTTTCTCACGGGACAAGTGAAGTAACTGCTTCTGACGGCATCAGGGCAACATTAAGACTAGGAGATTCTTCATTGATTGTAGGTGAGGTCAGAAGCAAGGAAGCAATTGCATTATACGAAGCAATGCGTGTGGGTGCTGCAGCAAATGTGGTTGCGGGAACAATACATGGAGACTCTCCTTATGGGATATACGACAGGGTCGTAAATGATATCGGTGTTCCAAAGACAAGTTTTAAGGCAACAGATATATGCATTATAGCAACACCATTAAAATCAGCAGACGGACTTCACAAATACAGGAGAATAACACAAATAACAGAAGTAAGAAAGACCTGGGAGGATGATCCGTTGATGGAGGGGGCATTTCTTGATCTTGTGAAATATGATGCAAAATCAGATAAGCTTGTTCCCACTCCCGAACTTATTAACGGAGAATCTGAGATACTAAAAACAATTGCAGGAAATGTTCCTGATTTTGCAGCAAACTGGGACGCAGTATGGGAAAATATTGAAACACGGGCAAAATGCAAGGAAAAATTAGTCGAGACAGCTTTGGAAATGAAAGATGATGAGATGCTTGAAGCAGGTTTTGTTATAATATGCAATGACATGTTTCACATAATCTCTGATAAGATAAAAGAAAAACAGGGCTTTTTAGATCATGACAAGATTTATTTTGAATGGGAGCAGTGGTTTGAGAGAGAGATTAAAAAAAGGAAGATGAATAATAGCAACTAAATTATTAGTGAAAAGAGAGGGTAAGAGATTTAGAACTTAAAAAAAAATATTATTAAAAGAATTGAACAACTTTTTAATTAAAAAAAAGTTCTTTTAAACATAAAATGATTGAACTATTTGATAAATCAAATCTCAAGCGTATAACTATTGATTTTATTTCATAATCCCTAACTTATAATTATCCTCTTGTTATCATTATCATACTCAATAAGGATATTCTGTCTAGGGTAGATTCTTTCTCCAAGACTCCAGTTTATCTGGTCTTTTTTTCCGCAGTTTAGATTAGTATCATTATTCTCTAAAAAATTACATAAATCATTATTGATTAAAATTTGAGTGATATTTTCTTCAGTAAGTTCAACAGGAGAAGTAATTTTTGGACCAAGTGTTATTTCGTAACATAAAAAATTCTCATTATATTTTCCTTTTTCCATCTCTTCCCAGCATGCAACAGCATGGCCCAAAACAGTAATATTAAGTTTATCCGGTTCATTTATTATTACAGGAGGGGCAAGAGTTTTTGTACTAACACAAAAATCCTGATCTGCTCTCATATCTTTAGGAATGAAAGTTGCAGAATGTATAAAAAAAAATGTCTTGCAGTAGATTTTTTTTGCAAAAACAGGAAGCTTTGTTGAAAATATCCCTAAAAGCAAAATAATACTTATGATAGTAACAAGAATTACAAATATTGTATTAATCGTTAAATCTGCCTTTTTTTCCATTTTATACTCTTGCCTGGTAAAATTATACTGTTTTTTTGGGAAATACAATCTATTTCTCTATTAACTTTCAAAGGTACGTCCTTTACACTATAAAAAATTGAAACTAAAGTTTTCAATTTTGTATTAATCCAATTTAATAATCCCGCAGATATTGTTCTGTGATTTTATTTTAACAACATTTTTTCCTTTTGATAAGTCTTCTGGCATAACAATATCTCCTGTAAGATCTGATTCAGTTATGATTTCATCTGTTTTAATATTTTTAATATAGCAGTCTTTATCAACTTTGTCTTTTAAGCATTTCATGCATAATTCCTCTAATTCAATTATAACAGTTATCTTCTCTCCGATAATTGATTCTTTCTTATCTTCAGGCAGATGAATAGTCTC
Organism: Candidatus Woesearchaeota archaeon; assembly: GCA_014729915.1. Classification (GTDB taxonomy): domain Archaea; phylum Nanobdellota; class Nanobdellia; order Woesearchaeales; family GW2011-AR15; genus WJJD01. The sequence goes on from WJJD01000055.1 coordinate 14,720, forward strand.
TTTTAAAGCATTAAAAGAAAAACTGATTAACAATACTATTACAACAGCACCGATGATGATGATTCCGTATTTAAAAAATATATTTTCCATTTTAAAACGCAGTCCCTGATGCAATTAAGGTATTTAGAGCATATGAACCAATTATTGTGACAATTGAGTAAATTGTTATAGCAACAAACATATTTCTTGCAATAGTCACGTCTCTTGAAACCTTATCAAATCCATTTTCAACACCATTAGCTAAAAGTGACAGGAGTATTACTGTCTCTACCATGTATATACCAACTAAAACCTGAAAAACAGTTGGTGGAACAATTTTTGTAAAATCAACAAAATCACTGAAAAAAGATGTTGATTCTTCTATTCCTCCCATTCCCATCTGAAGATTTTTCATAATTTCTTCAAGTTTTTGAGACATAATCCACAATGCCCTGATAATAACAGCAGTAAGAGATCCCACAAAAGCTGCGATAAACGGACTTAAAATTTTAGCCTGGGTGTTAACTGATGTGACTGTTTCAGTCAAAAGATCATAGATAAGTTCTTTTATTTTTTTTGTGTTGTCAAGATACACAGATATCTTTTGCAATATGTTATAAAGAATCTGGGAACCTTTTTTTGCACCCTCACTTATTATCCAGACAATTTCTTTTAATAAAACTGAAGGATATCTTATTATGATACCATATCTGGGCTGAAAAATTGCCTGGTTAAACGTGACACCCTCGTTTGTCATCCTGCCCATGACAGAATTAAAAAACTGAAAAATACTTCTCTGTTCAAGATTTAAGAGCAGATATTCATTAACGAAATTCTGTATAGCTTCTTCTATGGGCACTCTTTCAGTAAATTGGTTAGAGAATTTAAAAAGTGCATCTCCAAGATCCTCTTCAATTTCCACAACTTCATTTCTGATTTTTAACTTTTGGATGCTTTTCATATAAAAGAATAAGCCTATTGCCATACCTATCCCAAAAGGGATAGTAAGTGTCATCAGAAGGCTTGAGAAATCATATTCTTTTGATAGATTCCTTGGTAACTGATTTTTTCCTGCAAGAACTTTGTTTCTGTTTTCTATCATAGCAGGTGCAGTATTAAAAACAACATGATAAACTCCGGGAAGTATGAGTAAAAATCCAACAAGAACAGAAACGTACAATACAGGAATCAGGTAACTCTTACCTTTAATTTTTATTCTGTAAGTACCTTCAGGGGGAACATAAGGATTGTTTGTTATATCTGGATATGAAAAAGCGCCAGGTCTTTTAGCAATGATTCTCCTGGTAAAAAAGAAAAGGAGCATCGGCATTGCAACAATATAGCCGAAAAAAAGATGAGACATTTTTATTGAAGAGGACATAAAGACACTCAGCATAGGAAAAGCAATAAGACCAATTAAAGGAAGCATCATACCAAACGTATGAAGTATTGTAACAGGCATTTTAAGATCATGTGCATAATGTTTCATTTTTTCATAAGTGTCATCAAGGATCGTGTCAAGAGATTTATCAAGTATTCTTGCCTGGTTTTCTTTGTCTGGCTGCTCAAGAGCAGAATGAAGAATGAGGATCGATTTAACAAAATCCTTATTTCTTTTTATCCAAAAGGGAATAAAAAACTGTACAGCTTCTTCTAATGATCCGACTTTTTCATTATCAACCAGCCAGAGACATTGTTTCAAATCCTTTCCCAATGGGCCGGTTAAATGTTCTGATGCAAAATACATTGCATTTTCTAATATCGGATTAACTCTCATGTATATTGTCATATAAAGAATTGCGAGAATAGATTCCTGCTCAGCCTTAATTTTTGTTATTTCAGCACTATACCCTGTATACGTATAGGAAACTGCTCCCAGGAATGCTCCTGAGCACACAACAAAAAATGTCAGGTTAAGCTCTCCAAGAAAAAGAGTAGGAACAGCAATAATAAAAGAGATTATCTGAGTTAAAAATAGTGAAGAGATAACCCCTCTTGGAGTTACATTAATTCCTGAGATTTGTATTTCATCCTGGATTTTTTTTTCAGTATCTTTACCAAAACTGATAAATCCGAAAATTTTTTCAGAAAATGAGCAATATTTTTCATAAAATGTATTTAAAGAGAATTCTTCCTGCTGTTCCTTCTTAAAATCCTGATAATTGTTCGAATCAGTATCCTTATATGAGGAAGAAAGCTCTTTTTGTCCAAGATTTTCTTCAAAACTGGACTCCACCTCTTTTTGAATTTGTGAAGATAATCTTTTATAATCCATTATTAATTACACTGTACTGACTTTATTTAAATTTATTGGAAAAAAATAATTATTTCTGATTACAAAATATTTTTAAACCTTGATAATTTTACTTTTTTACAGGTGTTGATCTTTTTTTTATAAAATCTAGATAGAGTAGTAACCCGGTGTAGAGTAGAATGGATTTGTGCAAAAATCCATAATAGAAACCTTTAAATAGAACATTAAAGTATTATTTACATATATCTGGAGAGGGATGATAATTATGGTTGAAGACGATAATAAAAAATTTTCAAAACAACTTATTGGAAAAACAATTGTAAGCAAGACTGGAAAAAGATTCGGGGAAGTCGGAGATATTATTTTTGAAACAAAGTCCGGAGAATTAATTCATATGGTTGTTGATAATCCGACATCTTACACTGAGAAGATGGAGCTTGAAAAAGACAAGCAGAACAGGATTCTTATTCCATTCAGTGCTGTAATTGCTGTAGGCGACTTTATGGTAATTGCTGAAGAAGATATAATATAATATTTTTTGAGTTACAATAAATATTTCCGCTGTCTTAAGGGATGCGATTCATCTGTGGTGGATTTGATCTTTGACAGCTTTTCTTCAATTAATTTTTTATATATTCTTTTTTTCTGTTTACATAAAATGGATTCTTCAGCAATCTGGACAGAAAAATACAGGCCTCAGGATTTTGATGAGATCAAAGGACAGGATCATGTTGTTGATAGAGTAAAAGGATTTGTAAAACAGAAAAATATGCCGCATCTGCTTTTCGCAGGACCTGCAGGTGTTGGAAAATCTTCACTTGCGTTAGTTATTGCTAAAAAATTATTCAAAGATCAATGGCAGGAAAATTTTCTTGAACTTAATGCCTCTGATGAAAGAGGTATTGATGTAGTAAGAATCAAAGTAAAAAATTTTGCAAGAACAAAATCCATCTCAAACATGCCTTTTAAGATTATTTTTCTTGATGAAAGTGATGCATTGACAAAAGAGGCTCAGCAGGCATTAAGAAGAACCATGGAAAAATATACAAGAACATGCAGATTTATCCTATCGTGCAATTTTTCATCAAAGATTCTTGATCCAATACAGAGCAGATGCGCGGTATTTAAATTTAAGCCACTTAAAAAAGAAGATATATATGACCTTATTGAAAAAATTGCAAAAAATGAAAATATTAAAGTTACTGACAAGGCAAAACAAGCTCTTTTTGATGTAAGTTCAGGTGACTGCAGGAAACTTGAAAACATTTTGCAGTCTTCAGCTGCTGTAACAAAAAACATCACTGAAAAAACAATCTATTCAATTGCATCCCAGGCATTGCCTAAAGAGATTCAGGAAATACTGGATATGGTACTAAAAAAAGATTTTATCAATGCTAGAAAAAAACTTTTGAGTACGATGCTTGAGAACGGACTTTCTGGTATGGATGTTATTAAGCAGATTCAGAAAAACATATGGCAATTAAAACTTGACAACAGAAAGAAGCTTGAGATGATAAAGATGTGCGGGGAAATTGAGTTTCGAATGGTAGAGGGAAGCGATGAATTCTTGCAACTCGAATCTTTACTTGCAGATTTTGTTCTGATTGCATCATAATTTTTCTTCAGTTATAATTCAAATTTTTATACAAAAAAAAATCCATAATTATTTATATCAGGAGTGCATATTTTTTATTATGAAAGTTACAAGAAACCTTCCTGATATAGAAAATCTGCAGCTCAAATCCATTGATCATGCACACAAATCTGGTGCAAATAATTTAGATAAGAAACTTAAAAATACTGAAATAGCTCTTTCTTTTTTGTTAAAAAATATCAAAGAGATAAAACAGCAATCTAATGATGAAATAATTAAAGATTATGAAAACAAGATTAAAAAGTTATATTCAGAAATAGTTATTCTTAGAGATAAGATTGATTATTACAAAGATAAATTAAAAAAAATCAATACAGATCATATCATAAAGGACAAGCAGAAAATAAATAAACTAAAAGAGATAATAATATCAAAACAAAACGAAATAAAGGCTTTTAAAAAGAAATACAATGAATACACGTATTTATCTAAAAAACTTGTTGTGGAAAATAAAAAAACTGAAAAAGAAAATAATGAATTAAAAATTCTGCTAAAAGAGATGGATAAAAAATTGCAGGAAAAAGATCATAATTTTAATAAAATAATAAAAACTATTAAAACAAAACACAAGCAGGAAATAGAACAGGTAATAAAAGATCATATGAACAAAGAGCTCTATCTCAAGTCAAAAATTAAATCTTTAAAAAAAGACCTCAAGAAGTACTTTGATATAATAAAATCAAATAAAATTAAACAAAAACATCTGGTTGGAGATATCCAAAAAATTCTTGTAACTTTATCAAAAAGCTTAAATCCTGAAAAAGACTAATTTAGACTTTTTTTCACAAGCAGTGTTTTTTCAGTGCTTTCCTTATAATCATAAGTCAGGGTTATTTTTATTTTGTCAATAAAATCCAGATTGCTTGATGTCTGCTGTGTACAGTGAATAGTAGCTTCTCCGTTTATTAAAAGTACCTCTCCCTGCATATCTGCATCTCCTCTAAGACCGCTGCAGACAAGGTCTTCAACCCGGGATTCTATTTGAAAGTGAACCCTGTTTTCTTCTCTTCTTTGTGTTTGAAAATCCAGAGGACATTCTGATCCCGGACTGTAGAATCTTCCAGAGCCTTTGTGCATGATTTTAAAAACATATCTTATCTTGTCAGAGCCGCTTGGCTGCTCTCTGAATTCAGCAATATGAATTGGTGCTCCTGAATTTTGCACTTCTTTTGCTTCATTAACTCTACATATTGCATCATCCTGGGGAGATAATGGATTTGAGCTTACACAACCGTCAGCAAAAGCCTGTGTCTGGTAAGTATAACAGACATCTGCTCTTATTGGAAATAGTGCGTTTCCTACTAATGTATCAGAATACATTAGATCCTGGAATGAAACAAAAACAGGAGGAGGCTCAATCTTATTTCCTTCAGAGTCAACCTGTGTTGCAAGAACATCCTCACTTATCTGGTTTCTTATAAAATCTGATTCTGATTTTCCAAAATCAACAGGATTAATTCCGCTTATTCTTACTGAGACAGAATCACTGGAAACATCTGCTTCTCCGATATTTAAAAGTTTTAACTCAACATCAAAAGGATACGAGTTTCCGTCAAAGACTTCATCAGGCGGTGCTCCTTCTGAAAATTGTATTGAAAGCCCTCTTGTTCCACCGACAAAAGGTTTTGTTTTTGATCCTCCCTGTTCGTTTCCCTGTTCACATCCTGAAAGCATAATCATACTAAAAATAAGCAATGTCAAGAAAAGATTTGTCTTTTTCATTTTTTTCCTCCTTTTATTCAATCTAATTGGGTTTTGATTTTATAAATTTTTTGATTGTTAGTTGATATTAACAATCTCAACTTCAGTTGAAATTGAATTTCTATATCGATAACTTAATTGTATGTTAAGAGGTGTTTCAAATGCACTTGTTCCATAACTGCCTCTGCCTTCACAAATTGTAAATCCCTTATTATTTGACAATCTCACATCTTGCGGCTGGCAGTTCAGATTGTTATTTGAAAAACTGACTTCATCTACATGGACATAATTTGCATTTGTAAACGTTAATTCAGTATGACAATTATTAATCGGTTGAGTAATAAATGGAACACCATCTCCAACATTCTGAATTGTAATCTTAAATATTACCTGTGCCTGGGTTCCGGAACCGGCTGCCATCTCTTGTTCTACATTTGTAATTGCAATCGGAGCTCCCTGACCCCCGCTTAATGAAACCGGGTGGACTGAACATACTTTATCAGTAACTGTACCTTTTCCTACTGTGGGATCAATACAGACAACAGGGTATGCATTGGTTTGATATTCGTAACATACTGATGCTCTTATTCTCTGTGTGAATGTGTCAATATTGTCTATGCCGCTAACCTCAACCCTGTTTGTCTTAAATTCTGCAATCCTTGAATATAATCCTTCCGGATTGTAGATTGATTTTCCTTCTAAATTTGAAAAACCGCATACACTACCTGCTCCTGAGCAATCTCCCTGTGATTCAAAAGGAATGTAATTATCATCAAAACCACTCAGGTAAATTATACCATTACCGACAGTGTATGCTCCAGCATTCCTGTAATCAACCATGACTGTTAAAGGATAGGTATTAAAAACAGATGACGGGGGAAGCTCTGGTAAAAATCTTAGAACAATACCTTCAGTACCTGTCCTGTATTTCTCTTCAATATCTCCTCCAGATCCTGAACTTCTTGAACAGGAAGCAAGACCTATAATCAGTATAAAACACAAAACAGGATAAATTTTCATTTTATAAACAATCATATAACTTAAGTATATTAATTTTTTTGTTTTAGGAGAGATTTTTTATCATAATTTCAATAAAATCAGTTGTTGTATAGCCGTAATCAAGCTGGATATAAAGAGGAGTTGTGTATGTTGCTGTTGCCTTTGATATACCATTTTTTAATGTACAGGTTACAACATCCTGCTCATTTTCAAGCTTTGCAAAAAACCTACCGTTTATCTCAGGCTCGCAGTCAAAATCATTTAGTGTAAAACGTGAAAATTTTATATCTGTCAGTTCTATTTGGTTGTAGTCGTTTCGTTGAGGAGAATTTGAAGAGCAGATAGTATTATAAGTACCTTGTTTGATAACAGAGCCGTAATCTAGATTTTCTATATAAATTCGAAATTGAGGTTTTATATTGTTCTTATCAGAAAGCATTGTTGGTTCTATCCTTGTTACTGCAACTGGCCCTCCCTGTCCTCCTGAAAGCGTGACCGGCTCTGAACTGCACACCTTATCAATAATCTTGGTGTTGTATTTATCTGTGTCTATGCAGACATCAGCATAGACTTTTGTCTGATAATCATAACAGGCGTTTGCTATTACTTTTACAGTATGATATTGGCTTTCAATATCAAGCTCTTTTGCTTTCAATGTATATTCCAGTACCTGGAAATCATCATCTGAATTAAAGTTTTGTTTTCCGTTAAGATTTATTTGTTTAGACTCAATATTATTTCCGCCTGAAAATTCCATATATTTTTTTTCTGTAGATAAAGTAAACACTGAATTTCCTGGAGAAAAAGGATAAGCTCCGTAGTTTGTAAGTTTAATAACAACATTAAATTCTTCCTTTTCATTTACCTCATTTGGGTAACTTTCTTCAATTATTTCAATATCAAGTCCTTTTGTTCCTGTATAGATTTGTTCTTTTTCAATTTCAGAATTGCCTGAATCTTTACAACCTATCAAAAATATAATAATAATTAAGCACATCATATTTGTTAATTTCATTTAAACATCAGGTTCTATTTCAACATCAATTGTTTCAGTAAGCGTGTAAATGTACTCAGCAGCAGCCTGGAAATATCCTGTTGTAACTGGAGCTCTTAAGTCAAGATCACCGATATCAATATGGGTTTTGCATCTGAATGACCTGTAATAATCTATTGTTCCAATAGATGAAGGGTTTGAGTGGGTATATGTCTGACCGCTTCCTATAAAATCACAGGAACTTGGGGAAGTGTCAAGTTGAGTTCCATCAGGTGTTGTTAATTCAAGCATGATTACCTCAGAGATAATACCATCCCACAGATTTCCTAAAGTAATACCTATATAAGGACTGCTTCCTTTGCTGGGATCAATAATTATTGGTTGTGATACTGTTTCCATACCAAGTTCAACAGGTCCTTCAGTATAAACTGCATTTGCATTCTCAATAAAAGGGTATTCATCAAATATTTCTTTTCCTTCTCTTCTCAAAGCTCTTACAGTTTCTTTGTTCATAAGAAAGACTCTTAACCTTGTTGAAGTCAGGAAATTGAAACTGGCCTTTATTGTTATTTCATAGTAGCCTTCGGCAAGATTGTTAAAATCACAGGATATAAAATAATCTTCTTTGGAATATACATCGATAAAAGAAGGATCAATATTATCTGCAGGAAAAATATTGTCTTCTCCATCTTTTGCATAACAGTCTATTGTTATATCTATTGTCTTGTCAAGGGTTGTTGCTTTTAAGGGAACCCAGACACTAACAGGATCTCCGACAAAATATCTCTGCATGTCAGTTTCAGGCTCTTTAAGATAGACTCCTAATGGTCTTGTCTCGCTTCTTTCCTGGTTTCCGCCATAATATTCACCAGTTGCATTAATTATGGAGCGTTGCCATGCTGCCTGGACAGAAAATATCGCACCGGTTATTATTTTTCCTGCAGTATCTTTAATTTTATTCCACCCGACTCTGATATCATATTCAGGCAGATATGAACTATATCCCTGTGCGAGATTAACAGGGATATCTACTAATAAGACTACCCAGAAAAACACACTTACAAACCAGACAAACCACCAACCTATACTTTTTGTCTTAGCTGTTCCGTATATCAAGACAAAGAGTGGCCATATAGGAATAATCACTCTGCTAAAGACGGCAGGATTTGGATTAAAAAAAATGTCAATGAGTCCATACCCAAAAAAATCAAATACAATAAGAAAGGTTATTATATTTTTAAAAGCAGTTTTATTTTCAGATCTGCTGTAGAAAAACAAAATAAATATGGAAGATACCATAAGATGAAGGATTGTTGATATGTTTCTGTCAAACAAAACAATGGATATTATTACTCCGCTTAATAAAATATTTGAAAAGAAATCTCTTTTATTCTTTAGATTATAAGTTAAAAAAAGCGCAACAATAAAAAGAATTGTTAAAAGCGATTCAAATATAAGTTTAATAAGACGAGTATTTATCCAAACATGAGGATCAATGCCATTAAATTTTAGAATAGCAACATCAATATACCAGAATAATAATGATAACACCCAGATAAAAAATAATTGGATTCCGGGAATATCCTCTGTAGTTTTGAATACTTCTTTAAGATTGTCTTTTGATATGACTCCCATTTTCAACTTTATCAGGAGTTTTTTGTCTATATAAATCTTTCTTATGCAAAAATCTAGTTTGCATAAATAACCTTTAATTCAACAATCTCCAATTTTTTAGAAACAGGTTTTATCTCCACAGCATTATTGTCAAGCCTTGCAAAATCATTCAATTTTCTCGAATACTGAATTTTCTTTGTATCAATCTCTTTTTTAAAGCCGTTGAGAAGAATCACTCCTTTTTTATATTCATCTTGGTTTGAAAAAACAACTGTTACATTTAAATCTCCGGTATCTTCCTTAAGGCTTTCAAACATCTCAGAATTCAAAGTAAAATAATATGTTGGATAAACAGGCTCTTCAAGTTCTATCTGAAGATTGATTGAATACAAGAGGTATCTTCCTTTTTCTGTGGAAAATCTTAATGTGTTTTCTCCTGCAAGAATTTTGTCTCTTGAGATAGGAGGTATTTTTGTAGTATATCCGCAGTCAGGAATTCCCGAAAAAATTTCCATGTTGTTAAGATAAATATGCAATGGACCTACTTCATGAAGATTGCACTCTGCAGTAAAACTCATACCTGCTCTTTCTTCTAAAAGGCTTTTTTCCTGTTCTGAAACTAAAAATGACTGCCTGTTTTCCTGTCCGGAAAAATCTGTGATATCTGCTGTTATCTTTAAATTTTCCAGAGTATATTCATTTGCTTCCCAGAAATTCATTCCCGGACCCGACACCTCAAATTCAAGAACATTTTGTTTTTTAAGATAATCCCTTGGTAGAATGATAGGATCAGGATTTTCATTGGTTATCTTTTTGTTTAGTATGATATTTCCATTAAGAAGCACCTTTAAGACTCCTGACCTTGTTGGTGTATTAAAAGAGAGCACAAAATTTTCCATTTTTTCCATTTCTTTGATTGAGAAACTTATGTTTCTGTATTCATAATTAAAAAGGGATTTTCTAATGTAGACTGAATCAAAATTTACAAGAACAACAGCATCTGTTCTTGTAAAAAGGTTAAATGACGGGATTGAAAATTCTATTTCATCTTTTGCAAGATAATTTAATGTACCCGGCTGTTTTTTTAATAATATTGTAATATTATCTCTTATTATACCGCCAGGCCCGTCAGTTCCACCAGTAATATTTTCTCCGAGAAGCTCAGCCCTGTTTTTCGGAGGAAGCATTAATATGTAAAGTAAGATTGCAACTCCAATCACAAGAACAAGCAGTGCTGCCTGGCTAGCCTGACCAGGTACAACATATTGTCCTCTTTTTTTTTTCCCCATCAGAATGAAAAACAGTTAATTACATATATAAATTTTATGGATTTCTTATGAATTTCCAAAGGAAATTCATTTTGCCTGGGATTTAATGTTCAGGTGAAAAATATAGCTTAATATTTTTAAATTTTGGAATATAAAATTTTTTTAAGAGAAAAAAATTTCAGATTAATTATGAAGATTCTATATAAAGATTATAAAAAAAACAAAGTTAAGCTTAAAGTTGAGTCTCTTGATGATCTTTGGACATTGACCTATATAATTGAAGAGGGGGATGTTATCAGATCTAGGACTGCAAGAAAAATTAAACTTGGTGAAGGAAAAGAGAGACAGTCAAAGGTTGTTAAAAGATATGTATTTTTGGGAATTAAAGTTGAAAAGACAGAATTTCATGAGTATTCTAATATGCTAAGGGTGAATGGAAAGATAATACAGGGAACTGATGAGATACCTACAGGCAATTATCATACAATAAACATAGAGATTGATTCTGTTTTTGAGCTTGAAAAAGAGATATTTTTAAGATACCAGATCAAAAAAATAAAAGAAGCTGCACAATCAAAAGATGCAAAGATAATGATCTGTATCCATGACAGGGAAGAAGCATTATTCGCACTTTTGAAAAAATACGGGTATGAGATTCTGACAAGGTTAAAAGGAGATGTTACAAAAAAGGCTGAAGTTAATATGAGGACATCCAATTTTTACTCACATATAAAAAAAGTCATAACAGAGTATGACAAAAGATATAATTTTGACAGTATTGTTATTGCTTCTCCAAGCTTCTGGAAGGAATACCTTTTAAACCAGATAAAGGATGATTCCTTAAAAAAGAAAATAGTTACAGCAAGCTGCTCAACAGTCAATGAGAATGGTATAAATGAAGTAATTAAGAGGCCTGAAGTAAAACAAGTCTTAAAAAAACAGAGATTCTCAAACGAAATAAATAAAATTGAAAATTTAATTAAAGAGATATCAATAAACGGAAAATCTGTTTATGGGATAGATCATGTGAGAAGTGCTGTTTACGCAGGAGCAGTTTCAGAACTTCTAGTAACAGACAAGTTCATAAGAGAAAAAAGGCTCAACAACGAATTTAAAGAAACTGAAGATCTGATGAGAAAGACTGAAAAGATGGATGGACAAGTCCATATAATAACATCTGAGCATGAGGGCGGAAAAAAGCTGGACGGGCTTGGAGGAATAGCCGGATTGTTAAGGTATAAGATAGCTTTTTGAGATTTAAAAAAATAAAAAATATATCAACAAACTATATAAACCTGATAATTCTAACAACATTTTATGGTCGATATACAAAAAATCTTAATAATTATTGTCATTGCAGTACTGTTTACACTGTTTGTCAATGTCACAACAGATGCATTTGTGCCTCAACCCGGTTATAATGATTACTGCACCAGGGAGCCTATACCAAAACCTCTGTTGAATCCCAGGACAGATGACTGCAGGCCTTTTTTTCCGTCTGAAGATTTTATCAAAGAATGCAATGCAGAGAAGGGTATGGTACAGTATAAACATAACAACTCCGGGTGTGCTTATGATGCATACTGCGAGACCTGCCAGAATAATTTTAAAAAAGCAAGGACAAAATTCAGCTATATTGAATTCATAATCTCTGCTATAACCGGACTTGCTGCTATTGTTTTAGGAATGAATCTTTCTGTTAAAAAAAATCCGGTCAATGAATGGGTCGGCTCTGGATTCCTTCTCGGAGGAATCCTGACTATATTTGTTGGGACAGCAAGATATTTCGGTGATTTCGGAAAATATGTGCG
>WJJD01000056.1 GCA_014729915.1 Candidatus Woesearchaeota archaeon
AGGCTCAGCCTGTCGTCAATCACTTCAGCAGTTCTTTTCAGCTTGTCCATTGTCCGAAGAAGCTCATGCTCCATCTCTTCAAGTATATCAGAAAGATTGTCATATTTAAGACCGTATTTATTGTTTCTTGAGACGACAAGTCCTGATCCTATAAGTTTTCTCATGTGGTGTATCACTGTTCCTCTTGAAAGGTTCACATTATCAGCAATCTCATCACTTGTCATGTCTCTTCCGGATTTTAAAGCTTTAAGCAGTGTTACAAATAACCTGAAGCAGCTCTTGTCCTTGTCCCTTACCCCAAAAAGACCTAAGCTGCGGCAGAACCAGATCAGATCATCATTTATATCAGAATTCTTTGGTTTTCTAGTTCGAACTATAGTAATCCGTGGCATAATAAGGATTTATGAATTACATATTTATAAAATTTTTCCAAAATCTTTAAATATGAGTTCAAATTTACTTCAACATTGTTGATTTAAAGTCAACGAAGTTTATCTTACTTTAAAAAAAACGTGAGGTGGTTTGAAATGAGAAGGAGACGAAATATCTGGGACGAGATGAGAAGGATGCAGGAAGAGATGGACAGGTTATTCAGTAATATGTGGGGCTATGACAGGCCCATGCTTGAAGGACCTGAAGCAGGAGGGGCTGTCCAGGAAAAAAGATACAGGCAGCCTCTGACAGATGTCTGGGAAACAGAAAACCAGGTTATTGCTACTGTTGAGCTTCCCGGTGTAAATAAGGAAGATATTAATATCAATGTTGATGATGACATGCTGGAAATTAAAGTAGAGAAAAAGCACGAAGAAAAAAAAGAGAAAAAAGGGATGTACAGGCTTGAGAGAAGCTATTCAGGTTTTTACAGGAGCTTTGCACTTCCTGGACATGTTGATCCTGACAGGACAAAAGCAACATATAAAAACGGGGTCCTTGAGATAAAGATCCCAAAACTAGAAAAAGAAAAAGACAAGTCAAAAAAAGTTAAAGTTGAATAAAAATATCTTAGAAAACTTGTCCAATTTTAAAATAATAAAATGAAAAACCAAATAAAAACAATCCTGCTGTTCGGTCTTTTAACCGGGCTGTTTCTTGCAATAGGTAATCTTTTGGCAGGGGTGCAGGGATTGACAATAGCTTTAATATTAGCTCTTGCATTTAATTTCGGAGCATACTGGTTTTCTGATAAAATTGTTCTTTCTATGTACAGGGCAAAAGAAACAAATGATTTAAAATTAATTAATATGGTCAAACAAGTAAGCCAGAAAGCAGGTCTTCCGATGCCAAAGGTCTATATGATAGATTCTGACAATCCGAATGCCTTTGCAACAGGAAGAAATCCAAAGATTTCAGCTATAGCTTTTACAACAGGAATAGTTGATTTATTGAATGAAAAAGAACTTAAAGGTGTTATTGCACATGAACTTTCCCATATAAAAAACAGGGATACACTGATTGCAACAATTGCAGCATCAATTGCAGCAGGGATTTCTTATATTGCAATGATTGCAAGATGGTCTGCAATTTTCGGTGGATTTTCTTCAAGTGATAAAAAAAGGGGCTCAGGTTTTGAAGTCTTGTTTTTAACAGTACTTACTCCGGTTATTGCAACATTGATACGGCTTGCAATTTCAAGATCAAGAGAATATTTTGCTGATGAAAAAGCTGCAGAGACAATTGATGATCCTGTTGCACTAGCAGATGCATTGATAAAGCTTGATAATCATTCCAAAAAAAATCCGATGATGTTTGGAAACAGGGCAACTGCAAGCCTGTTTATTGTAAATCCATTTTCTGGAAAATCATTTTTAGAATTGCTGTCAACACATCCGAATGTTGAAAAAAGGGTCGGAAAATTAAAAAAAATTGGGATGAAAAATGACTAATGATAATAATTTAAAATTAACAGTTGCTGAAGCAATCCAAATGGATGTCGGCAGAAGTATTGCAAGAATAAGTTCAGAACATATGAGAAAACTGAATGTTGAGGCAGGTGATATAATCAGGATCTCAAGTTCAGGATCTAAGGCAAGAAATGAGGCAGTTGCGACTGTATGGCGGGCAAGACCGGAAGATGAGACTTTGGATATAATAAGAATCGACGGTACAACAAGATTCAATGCAGGCACATCTTTGGGTGAAGAGGTTTCTATAGAGCAAATTCAGGCAAAGCACGGAGACTCAATTGCACTTGCCCCTATGCAGAAGGTAAGATTTTCAGGAGATCCGACTCCTTTTTTTCATGAAAAATTATTAGACAAGCCCTTTATAAAAAATACAAAAATCACTGTTGATGTTATGGGGACAACACTTCAGTTTGTTGTTACAAATGTCTCACCAAAAGGCGCAATAAAGGTTGTTGATACGACCAAGGTTGAGATATCTGAAACTCCTGTAAAAGAGGATATGCTCAAGGTTCCTGAAGTGACGTATGAAGATATTGGTGGACTTGATGAAGAGATCGATTCCATAAGAGAGATGATTGAGCTTCCTATGAAGCATCCTGAGGTATTTGAAAGATTGGGAATAGGTGCTCCAAAAGGTCTTTTGCTTACAGGCCCACCTGGTACAGGAAAGACCCTTCTTGCAAAAGCAGTTGCATCTGAAACAGATTCAAATTTTAATTCAATTGCAGGACCTGAGATTATGAGCAAGTTTTATGGAGAATCAGAAAAGCAGTTAAGAGATTTGTTCAAACAGGCAGAAAAAAATGCCCCTTCTATTATTTTTATTGATGAGATTGATGCGATTGCACCAAAAAGAGAGGAGGTAACTGGCGAAGTTGAAAGAAGAGTTGTTGCTCAATTACTCACTTTAATGGATGGCCTTAAAACTAGAGGACAGGTTGTTGTTATTGCAGCCACAAACAGGCGGGATGCACTTGATCCTGCATTAAGAAGACCCGGAAGGTTTGACAGAGAAATTTCTATAAATGTTCCTGACCAGTCTGCAAGAAAAGAGATTCTGCAGATCCATACCAGAGGGATGCCCTTGGCTGACGATGTTGACCTGAACAGATTAGCTGATATCACTCTTGCTTATACAGGCGCTGATCTTGAGGCGCTCTGCAAGGAAGCTGCGTTGAAATCATTAAAAAAATACATACCGAGCTTAAAAAAGATTGAAGAGAGGGTTCCAGCAAATGTGCTTGAAAAGATCAAGATCAAGATGGAACATTTCATGCAGGCATACAGAAAGATTGAGCCAAGTGCTATGAGAGAAGTCCTTATTACCAAACCAAAGACAAGATGGAAAGATATCGGGGGACTTGGTAATATAAAAAATAAGCTCGTTGAAGCAATAGAATGGCCTCTTTCTGATCCTGAAGTTTTTAAGAAAGCAGGTATTAAACCTCCAAAAGGGATCTTGCTCTACGGAAAGCCGGGGACCGGAAAGACTCTTCTTGCAAAAGCTGTTGCAAATGAGTCAAATGCGAATTTCATTGCTGTTAAAGGACCTGAACTTATAAGTAAATGGGTGGGAGAATCAGAAAAGCATGTAAGGCAGATATTCAGGAAGGCAAGGCAGGTCGCACCATCCATAATATTTTTTGATGAGTTTGATTCAATATCACAGGTCAGAGGAGGATCAATGAACAATGTTACTGAAAGGGTGGTCAACCAATTGTTGACAGAGCTTGATGGAATTGAAGAGCTTGAGAAAGTTGTTGTTATTGCAGCTACAAACAGGCCGGATCTTATTGATCCGGGATTGTTAAGACCGGGAAGGATTGATCTTAAGATGGAAATACCGATGCCTGATGAAGAGTCGCGAACAGAAATTTTTAAAGTTCACACAAGAAATATGCCTTTAGATAAGGGAATAGATATTAAAAAATTAGCCAATATCACTGAAGGTATGAGCGGTGCTGATATTGAGGCTATAGCAAGGGAAGCAGGAATGGAGGCTATAAGAAGATCAAGAAAAACAAAAAAAGATATTAAAGTAACTGAAAAAGATTTTGAAAGTGCATATGATACAATTAAAGGAAAACTTGAGAAAGATAAACTAAGCAAAAAACAAGAACAGTCATACATTCAATAAAATGAACTTTAATTAAGGTTGTAAGAGCGCGGATTTAAGATCAGAAAAAATCTTCGATTTTTACTGATAATAAAATCCAACTCGACACATAAATAAATTTTGTGCATAGCACAAAATTTATAACGGAGGTTGAAAAAATGAAAGTAAAACCATTGGGAAATAAAGTATTGGTTAAGCCAAAAGAGGCTGAAACAAAGACAGAAGCAGGAATCTATATTCCTGATTCTGCAAAAGAAAAGACACAGAAAGGAGAAATTCTTGCAGTTGGGCCGGGAAAGATAGATGACAAGGGAAAAAGACAGGAGATGCCTGTTAAAGTAGGAGATAAAGTGATGTATGAAAGCTACGGCGGAACAGAGATAAAGATCGAAGGAAAAAAGCATCTTATCATGGATGTAAAAGATATACTAGCTAAAATAGAATAAAGGTGAATAAAAATGGCAAAACAGATAATATTCGGAGAAACAGCAAGACAAGCACTTTTAAGAGGAGCTGACAAGCTTGCTGATACAGTAGTTGTGACATTGGGACCAAGAGGAAGATGTGTTGCACTTGACTCAGGGTTTGGAAGTCCTGAAATCATAAATGATGGTGTGAAGATTGCAAAAGAGATTGAACTGGAAAATAAATATGAAAATTCCGGTGCGCAGCTGATAAAAGAGGTTGCAGAAAAAACACAGGATGTTGCAGGAGACGGAACAACTACAGCTGTTCTTCTTGCAAGAGCAATTCTTAAGGAAGGTATAAAAAATATTGCAGCAGGCTCACCGGCAACTGAGGTTAAGCTTGGGATTGACAGGGCAACAAAAGAGGTTGTTAAGTACTTAAAGTCAATCAGCCAGGAAGTCAAAGGCAAAGAAAAGATAACACAGGTTGCAACTATTTCAGCAAACAATGATCCTGAACTAGGAAAATTAATAGCAGATGCTATGGAAAAAGTTGGGACATCAGGAGTTATAACAGTTGAGGAAGCAAAGTCGCTTGAAACAAACCTAAAGGTTGTTGAAGGTATGGAGTTTGATGAAGGTTTTGTATCACCCTACATGGTAACTGATGCAGAAAAGATGGAAGCAGTTTTAGATGATCCATTGATATTGATCTATGACAAAAAGATCAGCTCAATGAAAACGATGCTTCCGCTCTTAGAAAAGGTAGCTCAGCAATCAAGACCGTTGTTAATAATTGCTGAGGATGTTGAAGGAGAAGCGCTTGCAACATTGATTTTGAATATGCTTAAAGGATCTTTGAAATCAGTTGCTGTAAAAGCACCTGGTTTTGGTGATGAGCAAAAAGAGATGCTGGAGGATATTGCAGTCCTTACAGGAGGAAGGGTTATTAGTGAAGACAAAGGAATGAAATTAGAAAATATCTCAATGAGTGATCTGGGTGAAGCAAAAAGAGTAAAGATCGACAAAGATAAGACAGTAGTTGTTGAAGGACAGGGAGAATCTGATAAGATCAAAGCAAGGGTCAAACTTATTGAGAGACAGATAAAAACAACTGATTCAGAGTTTGACAGGGAAGATCTTCAGAAAAGGCTTGCAAAGCTTTCAGGTGGAGTTGCTGTCATTAATGTCGGAGCTGCAACAGAGACTGAGATGAAAGAGAAAAAGTCAAGATTAGATGACGCACTTCATGCAACAAGAGCTGCAGTTGAGGAAGGAGTCATCCCAGGGGGAGGAGTTGCACTATTGAGAGCTGCTGACAAACTTAAAAAACTTGAACTTTCAGGAGATCAGCAGGTTGGTGTAAACATCATCCTTAAAGCAATTGAAGAACCTGTAAGGCAGATTGCAAAAAATGCGGGACAGGAAGGGTCAGTTCTTGTGCACAAGTTAAAGAAGAGCGAAACAAACATTGGATACAATGCAAAGACTGACAAGATTGAGGATATGTTTAAGGCAGGTGTTATTGATCCGACAAAAGTTACAAGATCAGCACTGCAGAATGCATCCAGCATATCAGGACTAATCCTTACAACTGAGGCAGTTGTTACTGACAAGCCTGAGAAAGAAGATTCTTCAGGAGGAGGAATGCCTCCGCAGATGCCAATGGGAGGAATGGGAGGAATGGGAGGAATGCCCGGAATGATGTAAATTAATTTTTTTTTATTTTTTTTACAAAATTAATAAAAATTAACACTTATCAGAGTGATAAAATTGGGAGAAAAAAAAGAACAGAAAAAAAACAAAAATCAGAAGCCTGAGCCAGAGCAGGAAGAACCAAAATCTCATGATCAGATTGACAAATTAAAAAAAGAGCTTGAAGAAAAGCAAAAAAAGATTGAAGAGCTGACAGATACACTCAAAAGGGTGCAGGCAGAATTTATCAATTACAAGAACAGGACAGAAAAAGAAAATGTCAATTTTAAGGAATATGCAAAAGTGGATCTTTTGAAAAATCTTTTGCCGCTACTTGACAGTTTTGAGCTTGCACTAAAACAAAAAGAAAAAAAAGAAGATTTTATTGAGGGAATGGAGCTGATTTATGCACAATTTATAAATATCTTAAAGCAGGAAGGAGTTGAACCAATTGATACTGAAGGAAAAAAATTTGATCCGTATAAGCATGAGGTTCTTTTAAAATCAAAATCTGACATGGAGTCTGAAACTATCATTGAAGAGCTTCAAAAGGGATATTTATTTAAAGGCAAGGTCTTAAGACATAGTAAAGTAAAAATATCTGAATAAGATGAAAATTACAAAACAAACTCCAAAAAAAGAAATCATCAGATTAGCAGATAATTGCAGAAAATGTGGACACTGCTGCAGCTACGGTGGGTGCTATGTTCTTGAGGATGAGGCTGAAAATATATCTTCTGCATTAAGTATTGAAAAACAAGAGTTTGCTGAAAAGTATTTGGAAGAGATTGATTTTTTGAATAAAAAAGTGTATAAGACTAAGATAATCTCAAAAGATCTTCCTTTTGGAAAGTGCATTTTTTTAGATGAGAAGAGATGCATGGTGCAGAATGTGAAGCCTCTGCACTGCAGGATAGGAACATGCAGTGAGCATGGACAAGCCACTCTTGAATGGTTTTTTTTGAATCATATACTTGATTTGGATGATCCTGAATCAATAAGGCAGTGGGCAGTAAGGCTTGAAAATACAGATACAATTCCGGGAGGCAGACTTCATGAACTTGTACCGGATAAAAAGAGGTTAAATAATATACTTAATTATGAAATTGTAAAAAAGGAAAGGGACTGGGATGAGGTTATCGGTCTAAAAGTTATTAAAGAAAATGGATGAGACTATAAAAAAAATAAGGGAGTTTGTAAAACACCGTATTTCCCAGAAAGAATATGAGATGATTGAAGAGAATGTAAAAAAAAACATGATTAAGTTCAGGGGAAAATTTCCAAATGATATCATATTGCTTGGAACATTGATGTCAGGTTTTGAAAGATCTAATCTCATTGATCATTTCCAGAATTTTGATGTTCCATTGACAACAGTCCAGGAGATTTACAGGTTTTTAGAAAATGAAAAGATTTATGATTGACCTTGCAAAAAGGGCAGGAAAGCTGGCTGACAATAATCTTTTTGATAAGAGCATCAAATACAAATCAACAAAAGATGTTGTTACAGATATCGATATAAAAATTGAGAATATGATAAAAAAAGAGATAGAAAAAAAATATCCTGATCATGCTATAATTTCAGAAGAATCAGATGATGTTTCAGGCAAGAGTTTTACCTGGATTATTGATCCAATTGACGGGACTATGAATTATTCACACAATCTTCCTTTGTACTGCATATCAATTGCTGTTGTAAAAGATAAAAAGATAATAATGGGAGCGGTTTACTCTTCATTTTATGATGAATTGTTTTTTAGCAAAAAAGGAGAAGGTTCTTTTTTGAATGAGAAAAGAATCAAAGTGTCAGATACAAGTGCTATTGAAAAGTCAATGGTATATTATTCCCCAAGTGCAAGAGGAGGATTTTCAAAGGGGTTTTTGCTTTATAACACTTTTACAAGAGAATTAGAGAGAGTGAGGAGTCTTGGCACTCTTGCTCTTGAGATATGTTATGTTGCTTCCGGACGAGGCGATGGGGTTGTCCGGTTCAGTTCAGGTGCAAAGATATGGGATTTTGCAGCAGCTTCCCTTATTTTAAAAGAAGCCGGGGGAAAAGTAACAGATTTTTCCGGAATGGATATTAATGAGATTAAACAGTCTGATTTTGTAGGGACAAATTCATTGATACACGATGATATTATTGATGTTACAGCTAATTTCAGTTAACATTTTGCTGCAGAATCATATTCACAGGAATAGTGATAAAAATTTTAAGGTGATAAGAAATGAGTAAAATTATTGGAATAGATTTAGGGACAAGTAATAGTGCAGCTGCTTTTTTGGAAGCTGGAAGACCAAAGATAATACCTTCTGCTGAAGGTGCATCACAGTATGGGAAAGCTTTTCCAAGTGTGGTTGCGTTTACAAAAGACGGAAAGCTTTTAGTCGGGGAGCCTGCAAGAAGACAGGCAGTGAGCAATCCTGAAAGAACTATTACTGCTGCCAAAAGAAAGATGGGTACTGATCATAAATATAAAATCAATGGCAAGGAATATACCCCTCAGCAGATATCTGCATTCATCCTGCAGAAGATTAAAAGGGATGCAGAGAGCTTTCTTGGAGAAAAGGTTGAAAAAGCAGTGATCACTGTACCTGCTTATTTTGATGACAACCAGAGACAGGCAACAAAGGATGCAGGAGAGATTGCAGGTCTTAAGGTTGAGAGAATTGTTAATGAGCCTACTGCAGCATCACTTGCTTATGGACTTGACAAGGCAGACAAGGAGTATAAGATTTTAGTTTTTGATCTTGGAGGAGGAACACTTGATGTAACCATAATGGATTTTGGAGATGGTGTTTTTGAGGTCAAATCAACAAGCGGGGATACGCAGCTTGGCGGAACAGATATGGATAAAGCTATTGTTGATTTTCTTGCTGAAGAGTTTAAAAAGGATAACGGTATCGATCTTACAAAAGACAATGTTGCTTTACAAAGGCTGACAGAGGCTGCTGAAAAAGCAAAGATTGAACTTTCAAATGTATATGAGTCTGAGATCAATCTTCCATTTATTACAGCTGATGATGAGGGGCCGAAGCATTTCCAATATAAGCTGACAAGGGCAAAACTTGAGCAGCTTGTTGATTCTATTGTTAAAAAATGTGCAAAACCGACCGAACAGGCAATTAAGGATGCTGGTCTCTCAACAAGTGATATTGATAAGATTATTCTTGTTGGAGGACCTACAAGAATGCCGATTGTTCAGAAATTTGTTGAGGATTATATAGGAAAGAAAGCTGAAAGAGGAATTGATCCCATGGAATGCGTTGCAATGGGTGCTGCAATCCAGGGAGGAGTATTATCCGGAGAAGTTAAGGATGTTTTACTTTTAGATGTAACTCCATTGTCTTTAGGTATTGAGACTCTTGGAGGTATCTTTACAAAGCTTATTGAAAGAAACACAACAATTCCAACAAAAAAATCAAAGGTGTTTTCAACTGCAGCAGACAACCAGACAGCAGTAACAATAAGGGTTGGCCAGGGAGAGAGGCCTATGTTTGCAGACAATAAATTATTAGGCCAGTTTGATCTTGTTGGCATACCTCCTGCACCAAGAGGAGTGCCGCAGATTGAGGTTACTTTTGATATTGATGCAAACGGGATTGTCCATGTGAGTGCTAAGGATCTTGGTACAGGAAAAGAGCAGAGCATAAGGATTACAGCAACCCAGAAGTTAAGCGAGGATGACATTGAGAAGATGAGAAAAGAAGCTGAAGCTCATGCAGAAGAGGATAAGAAAAGAAGAGAGAAAATTGAGGTTGTCAATGAAGCTGACACTTTAATTTACTCTACTGAGAAAATGCTTGATGAATTTAAGGGAAAAGTTGATAACAGCAAAGTAAAAGAGGTCAAAAAGGAGATTGATGAGCTGAAAAAACTGATGGAACCTGAAGAAAAAGACATTGATGCAATTAAAAAGAAGCTGGAAGAGATTAATGAGAAGGTCCAGGCAATGTCAACTGAGATGTACCAGAAGGCAGCAAAAGAAAGACAGGCCCAAGAGCAGGCGGCTGGAGCAGCAGCAGGACAGGCAAAACAGGGAAAAAAGAAGACAAAGAAAAAAGAAAAGGTTGTTGATGCTGAGGTTATTGATGAAGAAGAAGAGAAAAAATAATCACTTTAATTTTTCTTCAATTTCTTTTAATTCTTTTTTATAATTCTTTAGTTTTTCTTTTTTGGAATAGTTTATCTGGTGTTGTTTTTTATCCCATTCTAATGTTAAAATTTTTTTTTTAAGTGCTGATTTTTTTTTCCTTAGTTTTTTTTCTTCTTTCATTTTTAATCATCTCATTGTATCAGAAAAATAATATTATATAATATAAAAGAAAGGGATTAGTATTAATAAGTATTTGGGAGAATAGGGTCTGATTAAATACTCCGTGATAAATGGTTCTTTTTATCAGGATTTTAATAAAATTTTAACAACAACAAGGACACAGACGCATTTTTTCAAAAAATGCTATTCCACTGACCAAAACCCCACACGTTGTGTGGGAACTTGATCAGTTGCATCTGGTCAATGTTGTTAAAATTAGATTTTTAAAAATAGCTATCGCTAATATAAATTTGTAGACAGTTATTAAAAAAAAAACAGTCAAGAATATTTTAGCCAGATCCAGAAGCACAAATTTTTTAAAGAAGGATGTTTCATCTTGATGTAATCTTTTTCTCTTTAACCTTGCAGAGATGCTAGTCATAGATTTTCTCATTTTTTTTCTCTCCTTTTTTCCTGGCAATACAAATGTAGATATAGCTTATCTGTTTGTCGTTTTTAGGGGGTCAGTCCAATATATATAAATGTAATTAAATTAATTTGTCATGATACTAGAATTCAAAACTTTCCACTGTTCTATGAACAGTGGCAACTTTTGAATAATGTTAGCAGAGCGAAAGATTATTACAAAACTGGTGGGTTAAATTTTTAAATTATAACAAATAATTATTTAATAAACATTTTATACTTTATTCTTATGACTAAAAAAAAGGATAATCTAAAAACAGCATCATTTGCAGCAGGATGCTTCTGGGGTATTGAACACAAATTTAAGAAATTAACAGGAGTTGTTGAGACTGAGGTAGGTTATTCAGGAGGAGATAAAAAAAATCCTACATATAAGCAGGTCTGTTCAGGAAAGACAGGACATGCTGAAACTGTAAGGATAAAATATGATCCAGAGATTATTTCCTATAAAGAACTCGTTGAATTTTTCTGGAAGATACATGATCCCACACAGAAGAACAGGCAGGGGCCTGATATCGGGACACAGTACAGGTCAGTTATTTTTTATCATAATAAAAACCAAAAAGAGATCGCAGAAAGATCTAAAAAAGAATTTGAAAAAAAAAGGAAAATTGCAACAGAGGTTGTTCCTGCAAAAGAATTCTACAAAGCAGAAGATTATCATCAGGATTATTACGGATGATATTATCTAACTTTTTCTAAAGGAAGATCGAACCTTAATGGCTTTTGCCAGGCTGTCTTTAGTTTCTGAATATTTATCTGTTCTGTTTTTCCATCTAGTTTTTTTATTGTAAAGACTGGATCTTTTTGAATAATTCCTATCATTCCAAAGACATTTCCTCTTAATGTTTCTTCAAACTTTTCCTTATTTTCAGGTCTTACTGTTGTAATGAATCTTGACTGTGATTCTGAAAATAAGAGATAATCTGATCTATATACATTGTCTTTTGGAATTTTAGAAAGATCAACATAAACACCGTATCCGCCTGAAAAAGCAGTTTCAGCTAGAGAAACTCCAAGACCTCCGTCTGAGCAGTCATGGCAGCTTTCGATAAGATTTTTATCCATTGCATTTCCAATCGCTTTGTACAAATTTAATGCAGTTTTCCCATCAACCTTTGGCACGTTATTTCCGACAAATCCTTTTTGATGAAAATATTCAGATGCTCCAAGCTCCTTTTTTGTTCTTCCAAGAATATAGACAAGATCTCCTGGTGATTTTGCATCAATTGTTACACATTTTCTTATATCTTTAATTTTGCAGACTCCTGAATAGAGAATTGTTAACGGGATTGATATCTTGATTTTTTTCCCGTTTTCATCTGTATATGTAAAATCATTTTTCATACTGTCTTTTCCTGATGTTAAAGGAATTTTATAAAGTGTTGAGTAATCATAAAGAGCCTTGTTTGCCCTTACTATCTTTGCAAATTTCAGTTTTCCGCTAGGATTATTATTTTCATCATAAATTGAGTCCGGACAGCAAAAATTGTCATTGACAGACCACATCACAGGATTGTTTTTATCAGGGACTTTTGCTCCTGTTGCTACAATGTTTCTTACCATCTCGTCAAATGCACACGCACTCATGTGATACGCATCAATATCAGAATATCTTGGACATATTCCGTGCCCCACTGCAAGACCCTGATAACTTCCGATTTTTGGAGCAATGACTGAAGCATCACTTGGACCGTCATTTTTTATACCTGTGAATGGTTTTACTACTGTTGCTCCTTTTACTTCATGATCATACGGTCTTACAATATACTCCTTGCTGCAGATGTTTAATGATCCTAAAAGATTTTTTAAATCATTCAGACAAGATTCAGGTTCTTTAAAATCAGGCTCTTTATGCCTTGGTTTTTTCCATTC
>WJJD01000057.1 GCA_014729915.1 Candidatus Woesearchaeota archaeon
GGGGATGAGGATTCACCAGAGGCAAAGCCGAACGGTGTGCCAGTGAGCTTTGCTCACAGAGCATGTTCAAATCCGACGACACCCAGAATAAAAAAATTAATGTGGGGATGAGGATTCACCAGAGGCAAAGCCGAACGGTGTGCCAGTGAGCTTTGCTCACTAAGCATGTTCAAATCCGACGACACCCAGACCAAAAAAATTAATGTGGGGAGGAGGATTTGAACCCCCGTAGGCACTAAGCCAATGGATATCTACCAATCATCGGATAATTCCTCAGCATATCCGGAAAAAAATGGCTTGAGTCCATCCCGTCTGACCTGATCAACTGATCAATTGGCCACTCCGGCATCCCCACATAACTGAGAAGAATCATAAAAGAATTTATAAATATTTGTGCATAGAAACTTATTTTGCAAAATTCAGCTTATCCTTGAAATTTCCCTCTCAATATCCTTCAGCTGCACCTCAAGATTATCCAGAGTATTTATTCCTTTTTTTTTCTTAATTTTGGTCTTTGCAGGTTCAACCACTTTTGCTCTGAGGTGTGTCTTTGGAAGAGTGTCTTTTAATTTAGAAAAAAGCATATCAAGCTCTTTACCTACTGTCCTTAACTGCTTTATCCGTTTGATTTTCAGTTCTCTGATTTTTTTTATCTTTTCATAGGACTGTAAAGTTTGGATTAATTCTCTTGAAGATTCTAAGAGATTCCTTCTTATATCCATAGGATTGTCAACACCGACAAAAAAATCCTGATTCTGTTCTTTCATTTTCAATACTTTGGTTCAAAAAGACTCTGGTCAATAAAATTCAGTTTCCTTTCCACATCATTAAGACCATTTCTCCATAACTCCAACTCAGAATCTTCCTGGTTTTTAAGGTCGTTGATCTTTCCGAGAATATCATTAGCTTCATTTAATTTCTCTTTTAAAAGCTCAATAATATCAAGAATGTCCTTATACTCTTCAATTTTTACAAAAACATTTGTCCCTTTTTGCATGATTATCCCTCTTCAAATAATGTTTTATCAATATAAATCAATTTTCTCTGCATATCTTCAATCGAATCCTTAAAACTCTTATATTCAAAATCCATATTCTTTTTAAGGTTTTCAGTCCTGTAAACAATCTCCTCAGATTCATTAAGAAGATCTTTGATATCAATAAAATAATCAAGAACCTGTCTAAAATCGTCAGTTCTTATAAACAGGGGTTTTCTTAACTTTTTATGCCTGTCATAAGAATAAGGCTCTTCCATGTCCGCAAGCCTAGGTCTTTTATGAAGATATTTTTCTTCAAGCCTTTCTAATTCCAGTGGTGAAATTTCGCTTCGAAGAGTTGGGGGAGGTTTAGGCACATTAAAATCCGGTTTATTTGCCGGGTGATTTTTTTTTACAATCTTTTTTTTAACATATCTTCTTTGTTTCTGAGGAAATTTTGGAAGTTTTTTTGGAACTTTCTTTTGAATCTTTTTTTTTGTTAAACCTGAATCATGATGCTTGGGCATAGATGGAAGTTTTTGATTAACTGAAGACATTTTTACAGATTGAAACTGATTTTGCTGTTTTGATTGTCTCTTTTGGTTTTTTACTTGTGATAGGCTAGGACCTGATTTTTGAGGAAGTTGTTTTTTTTTTTGTGTTGGTTTTTGAAAAGAATGCAAAGGAGGAGAAAGATCCTTAAAATTATTCATTGGACTTTTTTGTATCTTCTGAGCACCAGGTTTTTTCTGAGGATGTGTAATAGATTGATCTTTTTTACTAAAGCCTGGTGGAGAAGGAAGTTTAGGTTTTTTTCCTGAGACCTGCATATTATGTGGTTTTGAAAATTGAAAAAAATCTTGTTTATTGGGTGGAGTTTTTTGAGGAGAGCCTGGTTTTTTTGAAGATTTTTGAAAAATATTATCAGACTTGTGCAAAGGAGGTGGTGTCGGGAGTTTTGGAGGACTTTTATTATTTTTCTCATCTGAAAATTTAAGTGTTTTTCCCTTTTTTTTTGTTAGTTTGTCTAAAAGACCCATTTTTTCCCTCTTAAGAACATATAAGTTTGTTTAGGTTTATTAATCTTTTTATATTATTTGATATTTAATACTTTCTTTTTTTATTTTAAAGTAGTACGACAAAATATATATTATAGAACACTATTTTTTCCTATTTTATGAAATTTGCAAGAGCCATAATCTTTTTTGCTTTTATTTTTACTATAAGGAACTGTTTTGGCAGTTTGATTATTACAGAAATCATGTATAACCCGGTCGGCTCAGATTATGATCTTGAATATATTGAAATATATAATAACGGTTCAGAAATTGATCTTACAAATTATTCAATCGACGGGAATAATTTTGGTGATGTCAATATCTCCAATGGTGAATATATAGTTATAGCAAGAGAGCTTATAGATACTGATGATGAGGATACTCTGTCATTTGAATCAGTCTGGGGGAATGCTGACGGGACCTGGAACATATCAGATGCAAACTATACAGCAGTAGATGGATATTTTTCTTTGGCAAATGATCATGATATAATCAATCTTTCAGATAAAACAAATTCAATAATTGTTAAATATTCAAACACAGGGTATTATTCAAATAGTTCTTATCAATTGATAAATACAACCTGGATAAACAATAAACCCAGTCCCGGCAAAAAAAATATTTATGTATCACCAGAACAAAAAAAGCCAGGAAAGGATCTTGAAATTGAAGTATTATTTAGTAGAGCAAATATAGATCTAACATACAACAAACTATTCAAAATAATAAACCTTGATCATATATCAGGAATCACAGATAAAATATTTGTAAAAGTAAAATATAACATCTCAAAAAACAAATCAATCCTTAAAAAAAGAGTATTTAATGTAACAGTAAATTCATACACAACTGCAAATACAGGCTCATTTATGTTCAATGAATCCGGAAATTATTCAATCTGCGCCCGGATAACACATTCTTCAGAAAATGATACAAATTTAGAAAATAACAGGATCTGCAAAATTATTAATGTGGTTGATACAACTAAGATTGCCTGCAATGTATCATTAAAGATTGATACTGAAAAACTATTCTATAACAATTCAGAAAGGATCTCTTTTAAAAACAATCTTTCCAATGAATCTTTTTCTTATAAGATAACCTATTGGATAACAGATCTTTTTGGAAATTACATAAAAGATCCTTACACAACACAAAATACAAACAAAAAATCCTACACAGCAAATATTAAGGAGACTGACCAGGTGCTTATAATAAAATCAAATATAACAAATATTGCCTGCAATGATTCATATAAAAAAGATAATTACGCAGAAAAAATGGTTATAATCAAGGGAAAAAAAGACCTGAATTCAAATTTAAAAATTGATAAGATCTATACAGGAAGCGATAATAAAGCAAGTTTCGGTGATTTTTTGAGAGTAAGATTTTCTGCTTACAAGGGCGACACGCAAAAAACATCAGTTAAGACATGGATAGAGGATGATGAAAACAGAGTAAGCTACATTACCTATTCAAACATTAACTCAAAATATGATGAAACAGAAATAACAGTGCCTGTAAGGATAAAGCCCAACTGCAATGAAAAATACCGTGAGGGCAGATACTCAGTTGTAGTTTCAGGATTAGATGTTGAAGACAGGAAAGATGTTGTGCTTAAAGGAATTACAAATTCGTTATGTAAAAAAACAAAATCCACTTCTTCAGACCAAAAGACAGTATCAGAAGACCAGGAAAAATATGAGATAACAGAACTTAAGGAAAAGTACTACAATGATGAAAAAATCACATTTTCAATCAAGGTGAATAATAAAGAAAAGCAAAATAAGGATTATGATATATGGAGCTATATCTATAGAGGGCCAAAATCCTATTCAGGAAACCGGATAAGTAATATTAAACATGTGTCTATTCCTGGAGAAAAAATAACAAAAATAGACCTAGAAAATAAATTAATAGAAAACATTACAGGAGATTTTAAGATAAAGATAAAAATTCAGGACAAGGACAGAAAAACTCCTGATGAACTTACAGAAGATATTAAAATTATTGGAAGAGAATCTGAAAAAACAACATCTCTGGAAAATGAGATAGAAACAGATATGCCGAAGATAAGCAGTTTTTATACATTATCAAGAAAATATGATGAAGAAATAAATCTTTATGCAGGAATTGAAAATCTTAAGAAAAACCTTTCTTTGATACTTGATTCCTATGACTCAACAAAACATTTTGATGCAGAAAAGAAAAATAAATTCAATGTAAAACTAGTTTCTGGAAAAAATCTTTTTTTATTAACTTTATTTGAAAATGATAAAGAGATTGACAAAAAAGAATTGATCATATTTGCAACTGAATCTGAATTGATCTCTTACCAGGATACATTAAAATTCTATTCAGAAAAGCCTGATTTTAATTCTTTTGAAATTGAATCATCAATGGACAGCATAACCGGAAATGCTGTCAAAAAAGAAGTGGTCTCTTCTAAAGAAAAAACAGAGATGATGCTTCCGGCCTTAATAATATTTTCAATTGCTCTTTCGGTGGCTGCATATCTGAAGTTAAAAAAATAAATTTTATTTGAAAAGATTATAGAGAGTTTCACTTAGATTTTCTGGCGGTTGGACATTTTTAGGAGGGTTAAATCCTTTTTCTGGAGTTAATGATTCCCAAAAATCGCTCATTTTTTTATAATCCTGATGCTTTTCGTCAACAAAAATACTTTTTTCAAAAGGTGCATATCCTAAAAAAGGAGTTTGGCTACTATGGTCCATACAAAGTCTTTGAATCTCAAACACATCCGATTCATAATTGATTTTATACCCGCAATAATCTAACTCAGAAGGAATCACTTGGCTCCCTTGCTCATTAGTACAGGCTTTATCAGAAAACAGTTTTTTTGTTTTCTGATTACGTAAATCTTATAAACTTCTGTTTTTTTGAAAAATACATGGAAAAAAATCAGATACAGCAAAAAATATCAGAGGGCCACATTCATTTTATTGCAATATTAGAGATTCTTGGAAAACCAGCAGAACATGTGACAAAGACA
Organism: Candidatus Woesearchaeota archaeon; assembly: GCA_014729915.1. Classification (GTDB taxonomy): domain Archaea; phylum Nanobdellota; class Nanobdellia; order Woesearchaeales; family GW2011-AR15; genus WJJD01. Next base: position 5,048 of record WJJD01000057.1, read on the forward strand.
TTGAATGATTATCTTAAAAAGATTGAAGATAAATCATCTCTTGCAATCTTAAAAAAAGATATTGCTGAACCTAAAAAACAAAAAGATTCAGAATTCTTTTCAGTTTTTGCTGAACTTGAAATACTTGCAAAAAACACAAAAGAGCTTGTCGGCTTCTGTTTTGACTACATGCCCTCTTCTGTAGAAATAATTGAGCCGGAAAAAGTTGTCTACAGCAGGGAGGACTTTACGGATTTTATCAATGATCTTCAGGCAAGGCTTCATACAGTCAATATGTCGATGCAGGACTTTAAGCAGAGAAATTCCAACCTTATAAAAAATACCTCGACTTTGATAAGAAATTTTGTTACTGTTCTTTTGAAAGACCCGATGACAATTGATGAGATAAGAAAAAGAGTCGGAATAACAGAGATGGAATTAAAAAGGCTCCTTGGTATTCTTGAAAAAGAGGGGCTTGTTGTGAAAAAACAGGATAAGTATGTTTTGAAAAATGGCTGAAAAAGACTATAAGAATCAGATAGAAGCAGTATTATTCTCATCAGGAAGGTTCATGGATGCTGAAACATTGATGAGCCTGACAGGAGCATCAAGCAAGCAGGTGATAGAGAGCAATGTTGCAAAACTTATTTCTGAATATGAACAAAGGGAATCTCCTTTAATGATAGTTTCCGAGAATCAGGGCTGGAAGATAAATGTCCGTGAAAAATATTTAAGTATGGTTAGAAAGATAGTCTCAGACATTGAGCTTCCAAAGACACTTCTTGAGACACTTGCTGTTATTGCGTGGCAGGCGCCTGTACTGCAGAGCAGAGTTATTGATATAAGGCATAATAAAGCTTATGATCATATTAAAGAATTGGTTTCCATGGGATTTATTTCAAAAGAAGATCATGGAAGGACATACATGTTAAAATTAAGAAACAAATTCTTTGATTATTTTGAGGTCGAATCCAAAAAAGACATACGGGAGCTGTTCAGGGAGATAAAAGAACCTGAACAGAAGAAAGTGGATGAGTTTGAAAAAGAGGTCTATGAAGCAATGGATTCTGAAGCCGGTGATGAAAAAGGAGAGCTTGTTGGAAGCCTTGATGATTTTGATGATGCAGGAGAAGGGAATGAAGATACAGGAGAGGGAAGTGGTAAGTCAGGAGAAGTGAAAGAAAAGCCAGGAAAAGGGATCGATGAGACAGAAGAGAAAAAGGAAGAGTTTGAAGATGGCAGAAGCGAGGAAGTGAGCAGCCCGGAAGAGGAACCTGAAAATGAGATAACGAGCCTTGAAGAGGATGAAGACAGAGAGGAAGAAGCAAATTAGGCAATTATTGTTACTAAATTATTGTATAGATTTTTCTAAGGATTAGATATGATTTATAAAAAATCAGATTAACATGTACTATGATATTAATCCCTACTTTCCGTAAATTAAATAATTACATATTACAGTATGTATTTGTTTTACTTTACTTTGTTCAAATCAACCCTTTAAAAAATGCTTGATTATTTGTTCAAAAAGTCAGGGGGTATCCAATAAATCAAAAAAATTTCCCAAATATTTTACAGCCTCTTCTCCTACGTCATATAAACACACCGGAACTATAGCTGGTGCTCTTACAATATCATCAGCACTTCTATTATTATCAAATCCCATATGGCCACAAACAGTATATGATCCATCAGGATTTTCATCAATAATTAACTTTTCTACACCCTTTGCAAGCCAAGTTGAAACAGCATCTACTCCGTTGAATACAGTATCTCCTACATCCGCAATAGAAGGTAATCTAATATTTGAAATAGCTTTGCCAACATTTCCAACAGCTTCTCTAACATTTCTATCCCCAAAAGGACGCCTATGATACCGACACGGACCTACACAAGGATCATCTGTATCTAAATGTAAGCGACCGTCTTTTAGACAGTGAAAATTATAACCCTTTATTGGATAAGTCCATTCCGTTTTATTTGGATCATACTCACAAGCCGTTCCCTCATTATTTTTAATTGTGTTTATTAAGTTTTGTCGTGCAGCGTCTTCTCTACCCTGATCAACAGGTCCAATAACTTTATCATAAACTTCATTAACAAGTTTGTCTTGACAAGAATTATTACAATACTGAGCAGAGGATGATTGAAATGATGTTTGTTGTGGTTGAGAAGTGACCACCGGTTGGGCATCATTTTCTGTACAAGCTCCGTCCCACCTCTGATTTGACTCCGGGTTATTCCACATACCGTGCTCACAGAGAATGCCTAGTGGAGTTATTTCACCATTTTTAAATTTTATTCCTTCACTAGTGCAACAGGGATCAAGAGTGCTTGGGCTATGGTCCGCTTCAATAGTTGTTTGAGGACTAACGGGGGTGGTGGCTGCACCAATAGTACAAGGAATAGTGTTTACTGGAGTGAAGTTTGCATCAGGATTTAACCATTGAGAATTTGGTGAGCATAATAAAATATTGTTAGAATCATACTCTCCTGGAAGAACACATTTATTGGTAGATGTGTCAAGACAACCATTTTCACCACTTTCGTCAGATAAATAATCTATTGGCAGAGAGTGATTTGCTGTACTATCAAATCTCGTCGTCGAATTACTTACCTTCCCAATTGTATTACTAACTTGAGAACGTAAACCATACATAACAAATCCGGGAATAAGCCAGCTTGTTGCAACCTGTAGTATATCAGATAAATATAAAATTTTTTTATTTTCAGCATGTTTTGATGCAAATCTTGCTGCTCCATCTGCAATCATAGCACCACCCATACCAATTAGACTTTGAGGATTTAATGCTACTCTTGATAAAGAGTATCCCATTTCAGAAATCATATCTGAAAAAGAATGCAACTTAAATTTTTTTGCAGTCCATGCAACACCATTAAATACTTGTGGACCTATAATCTGAGTTGCTTTTGACAAAGCATAAGCAGGTGCACCAAGTACAGCAAGGCTTAAATCAGCAAGACCTGAGCTTAATCTGCTATCAAGTCTTGATACAGGCCCAGTATGTGGAACAATTTCATGGTACAATTCTTCTAGAGTACAGTCAACAATTTTTGCCTGTTCATTAGTTAATAATTTAGAAAGCACCGCAGCCATTGAATTTGTTAGATTATATTTTTTGATTAATTCGGTTGCTTTACTGATACTCAGAAGGTGATTGTTTGTATTATTATCGATACAATTTCTTAGTCTAGAATATAATTCTGCAACAACATGTCTTGCAGATTCATCCATTGCAATCATGTTTCTTCCGGGTATTATTTTTGAAAACATATTAGTGATAGCCCTTCCATTATTATATTCTTCAGCCTGAGAAAGACACTGAGTAACCGCTTCATCAATACAATTATGGGAAGAGGGAATATGCTTATCTATACTATATTGTATAAACTCATTTGTTAAATTTTCTGCATGTTGTTCAAGTCCACATAATACAGGATAAGAAAATAAATTTTTTATTCTTGTTTTATGCCTTTCAGGAAAATGTATTTGAGAAAATTGACGTACAAGATTATCTAAACTGAATTTCCGATTGGAAAAAGTCGTAGTATGAATCATTGATAACCAAATAATACTATATTTAAGTAGTAAATATAAAAAAAGAATACCTTTTTTATATAAAAATATTTGGTTTAATTTTTTTCAACTAAAAAGTTGATTATTTATTTATTTTTTAAAATAAAACAATCAATTTTTTATATAACCAATATTCTTTTTTTCAGAAAAATAGAATGGAACAAAAAACAAACTATCTAGCAGAACTATTCCAGGAGGTTTTTATAGATGAAGATTATACGGGTAAGAAATTATTGTTGAAAACTAGAATTCACTGGAACGGTTCACTAAATTCAAAAAGTATACGTATTGATGGCAATATTGGAATATTTATCGAACATGCAGCATTAAATTTCGAACATGCATACCAGAAGCACTATCAGGAGGGTATTGATATATCTGATGAAAGTGATCTTAGTTCTCAAGTTAACTCATTATGCAAAACATTGAAATTAGCTGAAGTTAACTTTTCAGATGATCAGGATATAATTGACCAGATAGAGATCCACAGAGAAAGCTATGAAGAGCAAGTCAGAACAGAACTTAAAACTATTAGAAAAAAATATAAAGCTCAATTTGAATTCGTGTCTGATAACAAACTCAGTAATCTGGTTCAAACGCTTTACCTTCTATCAAGAAACATAGCAGAGAAATATAGGGTCAATCAACTATATTAAAACTTATTCTACTTATTTTTTTTAATCCGCACCCAACATCCCCACACCAATGAAGCCATAGATGAATTTTGACTGGGTCAAAATTCATAAAACTTATAAAGTTCAGAAGTTCTTTAAGATAAATATGGACAGCTTTCATCACTACGTGAAGGAGCAGATAAAAAGGTATATTAAAGAGGAGACAAAAAAAGGGGTGCCTCTTGAACAGATAGAAGCAGCTTTATTTAATGCAGGACATAAAAAAAACATCATTGATGAGTGTTTTGACGAACTTAAAAAACAGGAAGCAGGTCTTGAGCCTGATATTGCAGGTGATGATGTCCAGCAGGACTTTGTAAAAAATATCAAATCTTCAATTGAAAATTTTTTCGGCCAGATCCAGCCAAAACAGGTTGATGATGTAAAAAAAGACCTTGAAAAAGAACCGACAGAAGAGATTGTTGAAGAAGCAATTGAAGAATACGAAACAGAAAAAGAAACATACATCATGGAAGGATTTTCTTTTTTTATCTTTTTATCAGCCCTTGTTGTTCTTACACTTTATACAGCAGGCTCAACAGGGGATGAAGTGCTTTTTGTTGCTGTAGGTTTTGCACCTGCCTTTGTAAACAGCTTTCTTTCATTTGCTCTTGTCAAATTTGCGGATTATGTGCCTTTGTTCATGCTTTTTCCGGTTGTTGTGGGAGGAGCTTTTTTTGCTATGGGTAGTTTTACTGATATCGAAATGTTTCAGTCAATGGAGGTTGAGGCTCTGGCTATCGTAAACACTGTAATTGCGATGTGCTTTAATTTAGTGTTGATTGTTGTAAGCTCAATAAAACCTCCGCCTATCCATGACATTAAAGAGATTGAAAAAGAATCCCAGGAAATGGATTATTATGAAGAATTTAGAAAACCGCAAAAAATTAAACAAGAGCCAAACCCGAAAAAACAGCCAAAAAAACCTATTGAAGATTTAAGAAATGAATTCAACATAGAAAAATGAACCTGCGGTTCATTTTTTTATAAAGACCCAGGAAAAAAGCATGTAATTAGATAAATAATTTTTAAAAATCAATTGATTTTTTAAAAATTATAAATGAAATATGCACACAATCTTCAGTTGAGAGTTTTCTGTAAAAAAGAGGATGACAGGGAAAAAATAAAAGAGAGAATACATGAGCTTGCGGATTTTGATTTTGAGAAGGAAAAGATCGAATACAAAGAAGAGTCTGTTGAATTGTTTGACGGCTCAACAATGAAGATAATCACTTTGTTTTTAAAAAAGCAGAGGCATACAACAAGATTTTTAAAGAATTTGTTCTCAAAACTCAATGAAGAGCAAAAAGAGCTGCTTGAAAACCAGCTGGAATCAAGGCTTGACAAAAACCTTCATTTTTTCTTAAGGCTTGACAAAGATAAACTTCTTAAAGAAGACAACTACTGGATCTGTGATTCGGGAAATTGTTTTCATTTGGATATATGCATTGCAGCATATCCCCATAAAAGGGAAGCAGCAAGAGAAATTGTAAAAAAGGTGCTTATGGATTTTTAGAAAAATCCATTATATCATCAAAAAATTAAATTTATATATAACCTATCCTTACCAATATAACATGACAAGAGTTGATTGCCGCTGGCACTGGCTTTAAGATACCTTTTTCTATTCCAAAATTTACTCAAAACCTGACTTTAGATATTTACAATTCCAAGGATTTTCTTTTTGGCTGCTGGTGATAGAATTTATTTCTTAATTAAAAAATAATTTAGCTTTTTTTTACCTAAATTAGATTAATCTATATTTATTTTTTAAAAATAAAAACAAAATATTTATAAAAAACAAAATAATTTCCAAAATGAATAAAATGAAACCCAGGACACATAAAAATCCGGAATCTGTTATTTCTAGTTTATGGACCTGGTGTTAATTCTTTCATTGTTTTTCTTTGAGGTGTTAAAATGACAATATCAAAATACAAGAATATAATAAAAAAAAGCAAGACAGGATCAATCATTCCTGTATATAAAACAATAAATAAGGCAGTAGACCCGGTAGAGTTATTTGCAAATTTATCTGACTACGGGAAAAAACAAAACAGTATACTATTAGAAAGTGCGGATATAGTCCCTAAATACGGAAGGTACAGTTTTGGTACTGCTGACCCCTGTATTAAACTGTTTGGAAAAAACAACAAATTCTCTATAATCGCATTAAATGATCTCGGAAAAAAAATAATAGACTTTATAAATGATGATTTTGGATTCTGCGATGAGCTGAAAATAAAAAAAGAGAAGATCACAGGAACACTTATCCCAAAAAAATCAGGACTTTCTGAAAAACAAAGAATTAAAAAAACAACACACATGGATATAATTAGAAAGCTTGCCTTCAGATTTACTCCTGTACTAAAACCATTTAACTGCTACGGGGGTCTTTTTGGAGCAATATCTTATGATTTTATAGATCAGTATGAAAAACTTTCTCAAGATCAAAAAGACCCTTTGGATGAAAATGATTATGAATTTTATTTTGTGGATAATCTTTTTTTTATTGATCACAAAAAACAAAAAACTCATCTGATTGCTAACGCAATTAAGCTTGACAGTAAAACAGATCGGCTTCTTGATAATTGTGAAAAAAAAATAAATCATTATGAAAAAATTTTAAATAAGGATTTTATAAAACCAAAAACCAAAAATATCAACAATAAGATAAAAATCAGAAGTGATATTTCAAAAAAAGAATTCATAAAAAATGTTGACAAAATAAAGGATCACATAAATCAGGGGGATATATTCCAGTGTGTCTATTCACAGACGTTTTCTACAAAATATTTCTTCCCTGAACTTGATATATATTCACAATTAAAAAAACTCAATCCTTCTCCATACATGTTTTATATGAATCTTGGTAATACTACACTTCTTGGAGCAAGCCCAGAGATGAATCTTAGGGTTCAGGAAAAAAATAATAAAAAAATCGTTGAGATAAGACCGATTGCCGGAACAAAACCCCGGGGGATAATAAACAATAAAATTGATCCGGATCTTGATTCAAGATACGAAATAGAGATAAAGACTGATAAAAAAGAGATTGCAGAGCATACAATGCTGGTGGACCTTGCAAGAAACGACATTGCAAAAATTTCAAAATCCGGAACTAGAGTTGTAGATGAAACTTTTGTTGTTGAAAAATATTCTCATGTCCAGCATCTTGTATCAAATGTCTGCGGAGAATTAAAAGAAGATCTTGACTGCCTTCATGCATACACTGCAGCTATGAACATGGGAACACTTACTGGTGCTCCGAAAATAAGGGCAATGGAATTTTTAAGAGAATATGAAAAAACAAAAAGAGGATACTACGGGGGAGCAGTCTGCTACATCACACCAGACAAAGAATTTGATTCCTGCATAATAATAAGATCAATGACACTAAAAAACAACTCTGCATATGTGAGAGCAGGTGCAGGAATAGTCTATGATTCGATCCCTGAAAAAGAATATGAAGAGACGCAAAAAAAAGCAAGAGCCTGTCTTGAGGCAATTGAGTCAGCAGGTGATAAATAATGACAAAGATCCTTTTTATTGACAATTTTGACTCATTTACATTTAATCTTGTGGATGAATTTGAAAAAAGGGACTGTGAAGTATTGGTCTACAGAAACAACATATCTTTTCAAATGATAAACCAGATAATAGTTTCAGGAATTAATCTCATTATAATCTCTCCTGGTGGATTCATTCCCAAAGAGGTTCCGCTATGCAAAAAAATAATAAGAGCCTATTGCAAAAAGATCCCGATTTTCGGAATATGCCTGGGACACCAGTGCATTATAGAAGCATTTGAAGGAAAAATAGGAAGAACAGCAAAACCAATACATGGAAAATCCTCCAAAATCCTCCATGACAACAAAACAATATTTGAAAACATTGAAAATCCGTTTGGTGCAGGAAGATACCATTCCCAGACCGGAATAAAAATACCTGAATGTCTTGAAATTTCAGCAAAAACACCAGATGGAATTGTTATGGGAGTGCGTCATAAAAAGTATTTTGTTGAAGGTGTGCAGTTTCACCCTGAATCAGTTTTAACTCCTTTGGGTGGAAAAATGATTGAGAATTTGATAAGCAAGGTGAAAATGAATGAAAAAAATCTTAGCTAAACTAATAACAAAAAAAGATCTTACAAAAAAAGATTCAAAATATGCGATGGACCTAATACTGCAGGGACATGCAACACAGGCACAGATAGGCAGCCTATTAACATCTTTAAGAATAAAAGGAGAAACAAAAAATGAAATAACAGGATTTGTAAGGATAATAAGAGATAAGGCAAAAAAATTTAGGACAACAAAATCAAATCTTGTTGACATGTGCGGTACTGGAGGAGACAATTCAAATACATTTAATATCTCAACAGCAGTATCCTTTGTTGCTGCAGGAGCAGGTGCAAATGTTGTAAAACATGGAAACAGGAGTGCATCATCTAAATGCGGTTCAGCTGATGTTCTTGAAAAACTTGGTGTAAAAATTGATGTCTCTTCTCAGAGATCTCAAAAAATATTAGAAAAAATCGGAATCTGCTACTTATTTGCACCATCATATCATCCGAGCTTTAAGCATGTAGTTCCTGCAAGAAAACAGCTTGGTTTCAGGACTGTATTTAATTTTTTAGGCCCGATGTGCAATCCTTCTGATGTTAAAAACCAGGTGATAGGTGTATATGATCCGAAACAGAGCAGGATAATTGCAGAAGTGTTACAAGATCTTGGTTCCGAACATGTCCTTGTTGTAAACGGCTCCGGATTAGATGAGATAACAACAACCGGAACAACCTCTGTAACAGAACTGAAACATAAAAAAATCAGGGAATATGAGATAAGTCCTGGGGATTACAAAATAAAATCAGCTGATCTTAAAGATATAAGAGGAGGGACACCAGAAGAGAACAAAAAGATAATCCAAAATATCCTGGCAGGAAAAAAAGGACCGGGAAGAGACATTGTGTTGCTTAATTCCGGAGCAGCAATCTATGTTTCAAAAACAGCTGATTCAATAAGAGAGGGAATAAAGTTTGCAGAAGAATCGATTGATTCAGGAAAAGCAATGGAAAAACTGAATCAGTTAATAAAAGAGACTAATTCAAAATGAAAAAAAATATTCTTGAAAGGATTGTAGAAAATAAAAAAAAGGAATTAAAATATAGAAAAAAAGAATTTCCTCTTGAAAAATTAAAGGTAAGAATCAGAAAAAAAAATAATAAAAATTTTTTTAAATCAGCTTTAAAAAGAAAAAATGTTTCTTTAATTGCAGAACTAAAAAGGAAATCTCCGTCTCTTGGCTTAATCAAGCAGGATTTTGATCATACAAAAATTGCACAAAAATATGAAGAGTCAGGTGCTGATGCTATATCAGTTTTAACTGATAAAAAATTTTTCCAGGGTAATATTGAGTTTATTGAAGATATAAAGAACAGGATCAATATTCCGATCCTAAGAAAAGACTTTATTATTGATTCCTACCAGGTATACGAATCAAAAGCATTCGGTGCTGATGCAATACTTCTAATTGCTGCAATATTACCTCTAAATAAATTAAAGGAATTAAAACAAGTTGCAGATGAACTGAACCTAGACTGCCTTATTGAAGTGAACTCATACTCAGAAATAGAAGCAGCAATAGATGCAGGAGCAGAGATAATAGGAATTAACAACAGGGATCTTAAAACAATGGAAATAGACATAAATACTTTTGAAAATCTTTCAAGACACATCCCTGAAGAGATAGTAAAAGTAAGTGAATCAGGAATCTTTTCAAGATCAGATGTTCTCAAGGTAAAATTAGCAGGAGCAGATGCAGTGTTGGTTGGGACAAGCCTGATGACTTCAAAGAATATTGAAAAGAAAATAAGGGAATTGAAAATATGATTGAGTAAATAAGAATTAGCAGAACAAAAATGACAAAAATAAAGATTTGCGGAATAACAAACAAAAA
>WJJD01000058.1 GCA_014729915.1 Candidatus Woesearchaeota archaeon
CGTGGCAGCAGTTGCAGCCGGAGTATTGATATCAACGACAGGAACCCTTCAGAACAAGGCGTTGGCAACAGGAAAAGCAACAACAAACCAGGTAGGAACATCACTTGAGGTAATCGAGCTTTACGGAGAAGATGCTTCGTCAGGAAATAATCTTGAAGATCTTTACCAGACAATCAGGTTGTCCTCAGGTTCAGAAGATATAAGATTTGAAGATGTGCTATTGACCTTGTCATTAAGTGACCAGGCATCTGATTATTCATATACAAGTGATGATGGAGTATCTAATTGTACAGATCCTGTATCCACAAGCTTCTTTGCAATTGAATACCAGATAAATGCCACAACAAGCCACCAGGACGGATATCTGGTAAAGGGAGATGTTGTAAAAATTTGTTTTGCCTCTCCAAGAGATATTAATGAAAGTGAGGAGATAAAAACCACAATAATACCGAGAGTGGGCTCGCCTTTGGTTGTTGAGGCAGATATCCCTGATCTTATGGTTGACAAGAGGATAACTGTATTCCCTTAACAGTACATTTTTCTTTTCTTTATTTAACTACTTAATAGTATGAACGTCTTTGCGAAATATTTATATACTACTTTTTCTTGATTATTTACCAATCACAGCGGGGTGATTTACGATGATCAGAAAAAAAAAAGCAGAGATGGGTATGGGTACCCTGATTATATTTATAGCGATGATACTTGTAGCAGCAGTTGCAGCCGGAGTATTGATATCAACAACAGGAACCCTTCAGAACAAAGCTCTTGCAACAGGCAAGGCCACAACATACCAGGTAGGCACATCCATAGAAGTTATTGAATTATATGGGCTTGATGCTTCAGACGGAGATAATGCATTAGAGGATCTTTACCAGACAATCAGGCTATCATCCGGCTCAGAAGACATAAGGTTCGAGGACGTCTTATTGACATTGTCATTAAGCGATAATTCCACAGATTATGCTTATACAAGTGATGCAGGTGTTTCAAATTGTACAGATCCGGTATCGACCTCTTATTTTGCAGTAACATATCCGATAAGTGCCTCAGTAGGGCACCAGGACGGGTATTTAGTAAAAGGAGATGTGGCAAAATTATGTTTTGCATCACCAAGAGACATTACAGTAGGAGAGGAGATAAAAACCACAATGATTCCCAGAGTAGGTTCACCTCTTGTTGTTGATGTTGATATTCCCAATATAATGGTTGACAAGAGGATAGTTGTGTTTCCATAGTTTTTCTAAAACCCTTTTCGGTTTTAGAATTATTATTTCTTTTATCAAAATTTGCTAATGCAAATTTTGATTGCCTATAACTTAAATCTAAATGGATTCTAATTTAAAACTTATGTTTTGTAACTACAATTTAGTAAGTAAAATAATAACATTTAAATATTTATACTACTTTTTAATAGTCAATATGAAAACAGCTCTGATATTTACTGCAAGCGCAATTTTTATATTAGTTTTCACATTAGAGTTAGCCCATATTGCAGAAGGAACCGCAAATAAAGCCCTGGAATTTTCTTCAGGAATAAATTCGGCAGTTGATTGTGCGTTCCGGGGCATAGATTTAGAGACCTGTTCACCTGAGCTGTTTAATTACGGATTTGAACCGGATACCGAGAACACAATTACAGCTCTTTCGGTCATAAGTTCAGGATACAGCCAAATCAACTCAAGTGAAATCATTGTGGAAATGGATCAGATTCTTCAAAATGATACATTAACATCAGAAGAAAAAGAAGAGAAACTGCTGGAATATCTTGATTTAATCGGTTAAGTATTATTTATCATACTATCTAATTCTTCCGGATTTATCCCATGCTGCTGCAGCTCTTCTTTTATAGCATTCTTATCTTTGTGAAGAACATCATTTACTGCTTTTAGTATCATCATCAGCTTCAGCAAATCTTTTTTATCTTTTGTTTCCTGTTTTTTATTGGTTTCTGCTTCTTTTTTTTCAGGAATTTTTCCTTTTTTCAGAAGTTTATTTCTGTTCTTAACATTTTTTAATATGAAAACACCGATAATTGAAAATAAGACAACAGTAAGTCCGATAATAAAGTAAGTGAATAGATTACCTGTATCTTTTTCCTTATCATTCAGATCAACTGTAAAATCAACTTTTTCAAAATAATTTTTTGCTTTTACATTTATTGAATTTGCTGAAGTGAAATTTATATTAAACGGAACTTCATTAATAAGCATAACATCTTTTGAGGAGCGGGCAGGCAGGATAATTTCTTCTTCATCTATTTTGAAATAACCTGGATTTTCAACTTTTAGGGAAACATATAAGACCTCTTCCAGAAGATTTTTTATTTTGATTTTTTTATCTTTTCTTTTTAATATTTCAAACTCATATTCATTAATTTCAAAGGGTACTGTAGGGTATTGATAGATTGTAAATTCTGTCGGAATAGTAAAGGAATTAAGTTTGCTTTTGCAGAAAAATTCTCCAGAAAAATTTAATGTTTTTTTCTCTTTTTTATCAAAATTTATATCAATTGCTATATTCTTTTGATCAGAAATAACATACGTCTTATTATCAGCAAATGAAGAATTTGATCTTAATCTGCAGACAAATTCAGAATCAGATTTGCTGACATTGACATTGCTTTTCCCGGCGGATCCGAAAATATTTAGCTTTTTTTCAAATGTAAGATTTATATAAGGATCATTATAGATAATTACAGGTATCTTTCTGTATTTCTCGTCATTCAGAAATATTTCAATGAATCCGTAATAATTACCGTCTTTTTGTTCTTTTTTTATGATAGTTACGTTCTTTGATATTCCTGCCGATATATTATTAAATCCAATAACTTTAATTTTCTTTTTCATATCTTTGCTTGCATTTATCACAATTTCTGAGTAGCTCTGTGAATTATGATTTGAGATTTCTATGACTTCTTTGAGAGAATTATTAAAAACAAGTATGCCTGGAATTGATTTAAAATATGCCTCTAATTTGTCTTTGAATACATAATATGATAAAGCATCCTTTTTATCATCTTCCCATCCGTTGCTAGGATAATTGCTCATGATCCAGTTCTTGCCGTCTTCAATAACTTCAGGCTTCGGAGGAAAGATCAGGTTTTCAAGAGCAGAAAGCACCCAGAGTGTAGGAATGACCTTATCGTCAGAAGGATGCATGCTCCAGCTCCCGTCATTATTTTGGTTATAGACAAGCCAGTCCACAACATCCTGGTTCTCGTCTATATAATTGACATATAATGCAGAATCAATCAGAGGATTATCAGAATCAACATACTTTCCGAATATAGGATCATTTTTCATCTTTGTTAAAAAGTAATCTTTAACTGCCTTTTCTTTCTTTTCAGGAAGGTTAGTTATTGCAGCATAGAGGGATGTTTCAAGACTGCATTCCCCCCATTTTGTCTCGCTCCAGCATGCGTCTGGAATTGTATAATTGATTTCAGATCCTGAAGAAGAAGAGAAGATCTGCTCATCAATCTTATTATAGATTTTAAAGCTCACAGTATCATCACAACTAATATTAAAATTAGAATTATATTTCGGGGAGATAGATATGGTATAGGTTTCATTATCATAAACAGAGATATCTTTTGATCCTGAATAATAATAAGTGCAGGAAGTATCATAAGCAGAAGAAATTTTTATTGTCCAGGGAGCGTTTTCAATATAGTTCTGCCTTTCATTAATCCAGGCCTGAGAATCATGGATTATCCGGATAGTATTATTGTAATTTGCAAGAGTTAGATACGCAAGGACTTTAGCGGTAGACTGTACAGAACAGGCTCCGGAGGGCCAGCATTTCTCATCATTGTTCCTGTTGTTTTTCAGCCATGTTAAAGCCTTTTCTATATTTTCTGAATATTTTTCTTTGAGAGGCATCAGGATCCAAATGTTAAATGCTGTCTTTACAGGGTCACTATCCCAGCTCCCGTCAAATTTCTGCTCTTCAATTAATGATTTCGGGAGTGTCGGTAATTTTTTTATTGAGACAGTTTTTAAAAACTTATCAATTGAATTATCATTCCTGCTGGTAAGGATAAAATTTCTGCAGCTAAGACTGTCCAGATCAATATAGCTGATCCGGCAGGTTTCATTCCATTCATATCCCTTTAAAGGCTTATCTTTTTCATAGAGGCATCTGAAATAGTGGGAGATCTTTCCCATATCCTCATAACAGGATGTAAATATCATGTCTTCAACAGAATAATATTCCTTCTCTGCCTCTTTTTGAGATCTTACAAAAGATATGCCTTCATCACTCATACCTGCAGGTAAAACAATTACCAGAAAAAATAGACTTAAAACTAAAAAAAACAGTTGAGGATTCCTCTTCACCTCTTTATTTACATTTTTCATAAACTCTATTATTACATTAATGAGTTGTATATATATAATTTATGATTTTTAAAAATTACTTCAGAGGAAAAGTTAACATATCGATGGCTCTCTGAAAATAACAAACAAGCACCATGGATTTCGTCAGAAATCCATAAAAAATGAAAACAAAAGGTTTAAATAGTAGTTTATATAGTTAAATATTAAAAATATAGCTATATATTTACAAGAATTTGTATGATGAAGCGGTGATTCAATATTTTATTTAAAAACAGGGTAAAACCTCATATTTTGGAGAAAGTTATTTTTGGGTTAATGCTGGTATTCGGAGCACTTTCAATCTATATTTTTTTAAACACACTGAGTGTAGAGGCTCCTCCTGCTGAATTGGCAATTGTTGAAATCTTGATAATTATTCTATTGGCTTTATTTGCTCAGATTGCCATTTTAGTCAAAATATACGAGAACACATTATAAGGATAGAAATGTTTGGACTTAAGAAAAAAGGATTAATGGGAATAGGTATGCTTATAATCTTTATTTCTACGATTCTTGTAAGTGCTGTTGCAGCCGGAGTCATCATAAGATCATCAGGCATGCTCCAGCAGAAAGCATTTGAAATAGAAGAATCCACAAGAAGACGTCTTGTTACAAGAATTGATATAGTTGCTATGGATGCTATCGGAAATGTTAGTAGTGATAGTGTCATAGGGTTTGAGGTGATGACAAGGCTCGGAGCAGGATCATACCCGATAAGCTTTACAGAATTAGGCATCACTTTTTCATGTGAAAATTTCAGTATTTCTGCAAGCTATACAAATTCAACTGATCCTACAAACTGCTCCTTTTCTTCCTTGACTGCTGATTCAGAATTCTGCTATTCCCCTGTGTTCGGTGACAACAATGATGTCTTGGAATTCGGAGATGTTGCACTCATTAAATTCAAATTTTCAGAAAACAGGACTTTGACAACAAATGAGGATTTTTTACTTTCTTTTATCCCTTCTAGAGGATCTATTCTTGACCTTTATTCAAAAACACCCTTGGTCATAGAAAAAGAAAAAAACAGGATCAGGATATAAAATGGCACTTGCAGATATAAAAAACATATTAAAAAAAGAAAAAAAAAAGGATCCGGAACAACCTGAAGGAAAAATACAATCTGCAGAGAGCAATGAAGCTAAGACAGAAAATAAATCTCAGCAGACAGGTGAAAAAATTCCACAGGAGATACCCGAATCAACTTCCACAGATAAAATAACTAATGTCATCTTAGAGCAGCTGCAGCAGATAAATAATAATGTTAATGATAAGATCAGGGAGCTGGATAATGAATTTAAGAAAATAAGTTCTGAGATCAATGAATTTAAGAATGAAAACAAGAAATACCAGGACCAGATTTCCTCTATTGAAAAAAATGTTGAAAAATTTATCGGATTATATGAACTTGTTACAAATGAATATAATCCTTTTGTAAAAGGGAATTCACCGATTACAGACATTAAAGAAACTCAAAAGACCCAGGAACAACCGGTTCAGGAGAAACAGCCTGAAAAGATCAAAATCCAAAAAGAAATTAAGATCACTGATGAGCCTGACAGTCTTTCTGTTGAGGCAGATAAAATAAAAAAACAGGAAAATGCTCCTCAAGAGATTCAGACTCAAACAGCATATGAAAATGAAAGAATAGTTGTAGAAGAAAAGATTTCAGAAAACTCTTCTCCTCTTGAAATTAAAAAACACCCTGAAGTCACTAAAGAGGAATTTGTAAGGCCTCTCCAGGAAAAACTGCAGGGGAATACGACTGTTTCCCGGATTGTCTCTCCGGTTAAAGAAGAGCACAATCATGAAAATGAGCCAAAGCAAGCAGATCCTGAACACAGGGAATTTATTGATGAAATATCTCAAAAAGTTGATTCAGATATAAAACAGGGTTTTAATAAGATGGAAAAAGAAGTGGTTACAGATATAGTGACCCAGGTCCTGAAAAAAGTAAGAACAAACCAGGAAGAAACAGAAGAAAAACAGGAAACTCAGATTAAAAAAATTGACAAATTCTATCTGAAAAACGGTACTGCACTAAAAAATCCGGAAGAATTATACCATGCGCTTTTTATTATGGAGGATCCCCTTTTTAAATTTCATGTAAATCAGGAAAAGAATGATTTTGCAAACTGGATAAGCCTGTTTGATGAGAATACAGCACAAAAATTGATGCCTGTCAGGACAAGATCCGAGTTTATCAAGATACTTAAGAGATATTGTGAAAAATAAACAAATTTTTAGAATGATTCTTAGTAAATGGATATGTATATTAATTGAATTTCATTAAACCCTCCGGTAATCTTTAAATTCATTTGAAACATCATAACAGAGAGGTCTTAAAAAAATGGAGAAAAAACTGATTTTAATTGTTGATGATAATAAAGACATCAGATATGTTTTAAAAAAAACATTTGAAAAAAACGGATATAAAGTTGAGACAGCCACTGATGGACAGGACATGATTGATAAATTAACTAAGATAAGACCTGAGCTGATAATTCTTGATGTTATGATGCCGGGGTTAAAAACACATGACATTCTGGAAAAAATAAAAGAATTTGAGTTTTATGACTGGCTTAAGATAATTGTCTTTTCTGCATTGGATTTTTCAGAAGAACAAATTGGTGAGCTGAAAAATATTAAACCTGTAAAAGAATACACAAAAAAACCCTTTGAAAAAGAAAAACTGCTGAAACTTGTAAAGGAAACAATTGAAAATGGATGATAAAGTAACTGAAATATTTATTTGGAAGGAAATCTCATTTGCAATAGATCAGGAAATAAAAAATACAAAAGGAAATCTATTATTGATCCACAAGTCATTGGATTTTCCAAGCCTCCTGTATTTTTTTTTCAAAAATTTTGAGGATCAATCTAAACTTTATTTGTCTCTTCTAAGAAGTTCTGATTACATATTGGAAAATATAAATGACCAGGGATATAAGACAGAGAATATGTTTTTAATTGATTGTGTGTCCTCTTTTTTAAATAAGAAAGCAAAACCTGAAAAAAACTTATCTCATGAAGATCCTCCGATGTATATCAGTGAACTGATTTCTCTTCTTGAAAAATACAGCCGGGAGGCAAGAGACATTGTTATTATTGATTCTTTATCAAAATTTGTGGATTTTTCTTCAAGCTATAGAGGTAATTCTAATGAATTCTATAAACTGATTCATTTTATCAGGGAAAACATGTTCCTGTCAAAAAGCAACATAATATTTCTGTATGATGAGAAACAGACCCATATAAGGCACATCCCAAAGACTCATTTCAATAAGATACTAAAGATAGAGGCAATAGAGGAAGGAGTATCGTTGAGATAGAATTCGTATTAATGGTTTCATGCAACTAATTTAGCTAAATAAGCTGTCGGTTTAGGGTCTTGGATTTTTAGTTATCCTGAACCAACGATCCTTAGACAGTCCTTTTTTGTACTTACTTTGTTAATAAGATCGCAGTAATCCCTGTTCTTATAAGCACTTGCCACCCTTAAAAAACACCTGTCTCTGCAAAGATCTTGTTTTGCCTTGAAATTGCACTCGATCCTGCAGGCTTCAATCTCCATATCTTTAATAGGATCGACATCAGAACTGTTGACCCTGTTGACTTTAGCAACAGCCTGGGCAGTGATCTTCTGTGCGCTTTTCATCAAAAATACAGAACCCGCAATTGCAATTAAAACTGCAATGGTTATTGTGATGTAATTATTCATTTTTTCAAAATATCTTCAATGGATTTTGCAACTACTATCTCAAACTCACTCAGATGATCAATCACAAAGGTCACCTTATTTTTCTTTTTTATCCCGGGCAGGAATTCTGCTTTTTTCCTGCTGTAATAGATTGCGCCGGTGTTGTTTTCATCAGCATAATTTTGCTGTTCTAAAGTAAGGTTAAAGGTTATATATATAAGCTCATTTAAATTTTTTTCTTCAATAGAATCATTTTTTAAAGTTATTGAGATGAATTTTTCCTGATGAATAAAATTATCAGATTTCCTGACCTTATCATAGATATTTTTAATATCAGGATCAAGCTCCTTTATATCAATTAATTTGACTTCAAGATTATCAAGAATTTTCCCGGTGCCTCCTTCTGTATATAAAAAAACTCCATCATTTTTTTTAAATGTTAACGGAGCAGGCCCTGAATCAATGATTGTTTGAAAACAGCCTGTAATAAATATCAGAGCAAATAATAATATTACTGTTTTAAATTTCATGTTTTTTATTTTTTCCTTGCCTTGTAATAGACTTTTTTTTCAAACGGAGCCTCTTTTAAAAAATCTGAAAGAGCCTTTGTGATAGGAGAGTCCCAGTTATTTAATAAGAGATATACATCATCTACAGGAATTTTTGTCTTTAATGAAATCTCTTCTGCAGTATAAAACTTGTCCGGATGTTTATTTAAGAATTTTATGATTTTAGTGAATTTTTTAGAATCCACCCAGATTCCCTGGAAAAATTTTTTGAACCTCTGCTTCTGTTTTGGATTTTTTGTAATAAACAATACATTCGGAAGAATCACCTTGTGCTTTTTACCCTCATACTTCATCTCAGAAGTGATGAGATTAAGCTTTTCAAGCTTTTTTATATTTTCATGCAAAGTTGACATGGAATGGCCGATTTTCTTTTTTATCTCAGGGACAGTAGTCTCCTGCTTTTTTGATAAAAAAATAAGAAGCCTTCTTGATATGTCATCGTCCCATACCCTGATGATATCATTTTTAAGATTAGAATCAAATGTATCCGGAAAAAAATCAACAATTTTATGGGTTTTCTTATTATAGTAAACATAAGATTTCATTTTTCAGATAAGACTGTCCTAATAAAAAGTAATATTTTTTAATATTTAAACTTATTGATTTATTCTGTATTACCGAAAAAATAAAAAAATATATAAATACAATCGTCTATTTATTCTGTATTACCGAAAAAATAAAAAATTAAACAAAATGGGAGCAAGCACGGTTACAACACACTTGATAATTTTTATAGCTGTAATGGGCATGGTAACAACAGCAGTAATCATGTCAAAATCTTTTCTTGATTCGACAATTACATCAATTTCTGTCCAGCAGAAAAGGATTTCAGATAAGATGGAGTCTGATATCACAATTGAAGTCATAAACTTTGATAATACAACAAATATCACCTCAGTTTACATCAGGAATACTGGAAGGACAAAAATTGAACCGTCAAAAATGGATATTTATCTGGATAGTGAAAGGATACCAAGAAGCAAAAATAACAGAACAATTCATGTCATAACTGACACTGATTCAGTAAATGCCGGCACATTTGATCCGGGAGAAGAACTGCTGATAACAACCAATGTATCTGTAGAGAAACACGAGACCCATACTATTATTGTAACAACAGAGCAGGGAATTAAGGATGAAGAGGTCTTTTCGATATAGATAAAAATGGGGCTTGCAACAATTGCTGCACAGGTTATTTTTATCGGATTTATTTTAGTATTTTCTGGCACATTGCTTATAGCATACAAAGACTATTTTATCAGGACAGATGAATCATTCAGGGAGCATCAGGAACTTATAAAAGACCGCACTAATGAAAAATTAACTGTTCAACAGGCATCATATGATTCTGTAAATAATGTCACAACAATAAAAATTAATAATTCAGGTACGACAAAAATAGAGTTAGAGACACTTGATATCTATGTGGGCCAGGAAAGAATACCAAGATTTAATGAAAACCGTACTTTAACATTAGAATATGAGATTAAAAATCCGGGTATTTTTGATCCTAATGAACTTTTGAGTATAAATGTTTCCAAAAGACTTGCACCGGGAGAACATAGTATTGAAATTTTTACTGAGAACGCAAACAGTGCATCAGGTGTTGTTAATGTATGATAGGAGAATAAAAAATGTCAAAGGTGTTATCAATTGACCTTAAGAGAGATGAATTAAATACAAAGTTCGGAGGAGGCATCCCTAGAAATTCATTGATTCTTGTTGAGGGAGAGGATGGAGCAGGAAAGAGCATACTTGCCCAGCGTATATCGTATGGGTTGATTGAGCAGGGACACACTGTAACCTATATCAGTACAGAACTTGATACTCTCGGATTTGTAAAACAGATGTCATCAATAAAATATAAAGTGACTGATTATCTGCTTGATGATAAATATATGTTCATACCGATGTTTCCTTATTACGGAAATGCGGAATTGGACGAAAATTTTATGGAGAAGCTTTTTAGCACTGAAAAACTTTTTGAAAAAGAGATCATAATATTTGATACCCTTTCTTTTTTGATAATCCAGGAAAATATATCTCATAAACAGACATTTGACCTCATTCAGTTTGTTAAAAAAATTAACTCTTTGGAAAAGACACTTATCTTCTGTGTTGATCCTGACCACTTAAATGAGAGATTTCTCACTTTATTAAGATCAGTTTGTGATGTTTATTTTAATCTTGAGATAAAAATGGTCCTCGGTAATCTTTTGAGGATAATAAATGTAAGAAGATTCAGAAGATCCCGGGGAGAGGTTACAACAGCAATTCCTTTCAAGGTTCTCCCTAATGTAGGTCTTGCAATTGAATTGGCATCATTGAGTTAAAATGGAAGAAAAAAAAGATCTAATTGAGAATTTTGATGAGGCAAAAGCAAAATTTGCCCATCTTTCAAAATACGCAGCGGATATAGCAAAACTAGAGGGAGAACCCCGGTATTTAGTGGAATTAGACAGGTCAATGAAATCCATGGAGGATGTCAACCTGATATATCCTGTAGGAGGGCCTATTTTCATCCATATCTTAAAAAAGAAAGGAAAAGGGACAAAGTACCATGCAATAGAACCTTTTATGGATGAAAAAGAAAAAGAGCTTTTTGATGAGATTCTGGATAAGCTGATTGAGATAGCAAACCATCATCCTGTGCCTCCTGATTTCAAGCAGATAGACAAGGTGTTCATACAACTATTTAACGATGTTGTTGTTATCGGAGAGAAAAAAAAATCCTTGATAAAACAGATTGACAACAGGATTTATTTAGATAAGGCACAATATGAAAAGATGAAGTATTTCATTCTGAGAAACAGGCTGGGATACGGAAAATTAGAGCCTTTGTTAAATGATCCATATCTTGAAGACATACACTGCACAGGAGTAGGACACATCATGACAGTGCATAAGATATTTGAGATGGTACATACAAATATAATCTTTAAGGACGATCTGACATTGAACAAATATATTGTAGAGATCACAGAAAGGGTTGAAAGGCCTGCAAGCGATGCCCACTCAATTGTTGATGCAATGATGCCGGACGGATCCCGGGCAAACTTTATCTATGGAAGAGACATTAGCCTCGAGGGCTCAAGTTTTACATTGAGGAAATTCTCAGAAGTGCCAATATCGATAACACAGATTGTCAACTGGGGCACAATGAGCTCAGAAGTTGCAGCATACCTCTGGATTGCGTTAGAAAACGGTATGAATGTATTTGTCTGCGGAGAGACTGCTTCAGGAAAAACAACAACATTAAACGCAATCTCTGCATTTATTAAGCCTGATGACAAGGTATATACAGTAGAAAATACCCCTGAGGTTACAATGCCCCATGCCTGCTGGCAGCATCTTCTTACAAGAGAGGCAGGAAAATCAAGTGACGTAAGCTATGAGGACTTGTTGATAGCATCATTGAGAAGCAGGCCTAATTATATTCTTGTCGGTGAGATCCGTGGTGTTGAGGGAAGCATTGCGTTTCAGGCAATGCAGACAGGCCATCCTGTCATGTCTACTTTTCATGCCGGAAATGTTACAACAATGATCCAGAGAATAACAGGTGATCCTATCAATGTCCCAATCACATTCGTTGACAACTTAAATATAGCTTTGATACAAATGGCTGTTTTTCACGAAGGTCATTTCTTAAGACGTGTATTGAGTGTTACAGAACTGGAAAGATATTACCAGCCCGCAAAAAAAATGGTAACAAGAGAGGTCTTTGAATGGAATCCCGTAAAAGATAAGCATAATTTCAAGGGACTCTTTAATTCATACATTCTTGAAAACAAGATTGCAAAAATTCTCGGATATGAGGATACAAGAAAAATTTATGATGAGATGGAAATCAGAAGAAAAATTATTGACAAGATGATTGAAGAGAAAATTTTTAATTATTATGATGTGTGGGAAATCATCAAAAACTTTCATAGAGGCGGAAAAAAGACTCTTCCGTTTAATATCTAAGGTGAAAAATTGAAAAAATTTAATCTTGACAAATATATATATCTGCTGGGTTTTACAAATACCTACCAGTTTTTAGGAAAATTTATCCTTCCTGTAATAGTTGTATCATTTGTTCTGTTTTTTATTTTGAATCTCTTTGTTCCTGTCCACTTTTTTTTACACTACATCGTTTTTGCAATAAGCCTTAGCTTTGTATTTATTTATCCCATGATGATCCATGAGAAAAAAAGGCTTGATATAGAGGAAAACCTGCATCTGTTCATAACATATGCAGGAACCATCTCAACTATGAAGATCGGAAGAGCAATGCTTTTTAAGAGGATGTCCCAGAAAAAAGTTTTTGGAGAGATTTCTGAAATCTCAAATAAGATATATTACCTTGCTAAAAAATGGAACATGGGTTTTGCAAAGACCTGCAGGAAAATAGGGAAATTATCTCCTTCCAAATTATTCTCTGATTTTTTAGACAGGATGGCTCTTGTTATGGATCTTGGAAAAGATCTTGACATATTTTTGCTTGAGGAGCAGGACTCTCTTATGGAGGATTTTGCAACAAACTATAAAAAGTCGCTTGAAAATATCAGACTGATTCAGAATGTTTTTGTTTCTATTACAGTATCAATGTCTTTTCTTATGGCAGTTGCATTGCTGATACCTCTGATATTAGGAACTCCGATGGAAATAATCATCCAGTTTGCATTCCTGGCAATTGTGGTGATAGATGCATTGATCTTTGTCCTGATAAAGGCTTTTATTCCAGGAGACAGGATACCCCATTCATATGAAAGAAAAAGCACGGGCATGAAAAAAGTCAAAAGAATCTTTTTGATAATTCTTCCTGTATCTCTTACACTTACTGTTTTTATGGTGTATCTTAACAGGTTTGCCCCTTTGGTAAATCTTGCAATAGGTATTACACCACTTGCAATAGTCGGTTTTATTGCAAACAGGGAAGAGGATTATATAATGAGAAGAGATAAGATATATCCTACATTTGTACGGCTGCTCGGTTCAGCAATTGAGGTTCGAAATGGTGCAGTAATCTCAAGCCTCTTTTCCATGAGGGTTCATGATTTCGGGATATTAAATGAATATGTTGTTGATATATACAGGAGATTAAGGATAGGCTCAGACAAAATAAAATCATGGGTCTATTTTGCTTCTGATACAGGTAGCAACCTGATCATGAATTTCAACAAGATTTTCTATGAGTCAATTTATCTTGGGGGAAATGCAGAAAAGATCGGTGAGATTGTGAGCAATAATTTTATGAAACTGCTTTCTTTAAGAAAACTTCGGCTCCAAATGAGCTCAGGCCTTAAAGGAGCAACTTACGGCTCATTAGTCGGATTTACTGCATCAGTTTTTATTTCTATTGAGATTGCTGATTCTTTAAGCTCTTTATTCAAGCAGCCTTTCACACAGATTGAAGGTTCATCATTTGCCGCAAACTTAGGCTCTATTCTTCCACAGATGCAGTCAATAGATCTTGGGAAAGCAGGTTTTTTCCTGTCATTGATGATTGTTATTCATGCATCCTGTTCTGCATATGTCTTAAAGATGGTTGACGGCGGCTTCAAATTATCATGCCTTCTGGATCTTGTACTGATGATATGGCTTGCAGCTATTGTGAGTGTTGCAATCCCCAACATGATGGGAGAGATGCTTGTGGGTCTTGGTCTGAATTCAACAACGCCGATGGTGTGAAATTCAATAAAATTTATATAATCAAATTTCTTAGATGGATTCATGCTCAAATCAAAAAAATCAATCATGGCATTTTCAGTTGTATTCATATTTCTCTTATCCATATTCTTTTCATTAGGTATTGCAACAACAATCTTAAATACTCAATTTAAATTGAGCTCAAAATCAAAAGAAGTCGGGAATACAGCTGGAGACAGGATCGTAAACAGGATTGTCACAAGGACAATAAAGACTATATCAAAACCGGGGATTGATAAATTTTATGTTCTGGATTTTTTAATAACGATAAGTGATGAATCCGATGAGATCGATATCCGGAATCTTGACGTATTGTTCAGTTCTTCAGAAGGTGATCTTGGACTTGATCTTTTCAATGCTTCTGATCCTTCTCTATGCAGATATTACTCTGCTGATGTTTCTGAAAATGAGGAATTCTGCTACAAGGTGGCAATTGGTGATAATGACTTATACTTGGAGCATGAGGAATTTTTCAGGATAATATTTATGCTTAATGAATCACATGCCCTGCGTACTGATGAAGCATTTGAAGTGAATTTTTTGCCAAGATACGGATCTTTATCCCACTTTGAATTAAGGACACCTACAGCTGCATCAAAGATAGAGCAGGAAATATACTGCGACTTCTGCTAAAGTTTTTACCAATAAGTAACTGATAAAATTTATATACTGGATTCATTTTTTTGAGATTGGGGGTTATTTTAGAGAGTTTTAAAAGGTAAATATTTGAAAATTCTCTATACCTTTTTAACTCTGAAAAAACACATATTAATCAGATGAATCTATGCAAAAGAATAGATTCATAAATCTCTTGTTCTTAGGAAAGATTTATATAGTAAATAAAAGAGTACAATATTATATCTTTAATAATATAATAAGTATCAAAAATAAGCACAGAAGCAAAAAATATTAATAGTATAATAATAAACTTAGAATAATATAATATTATACTAGAAAAATTTAATCAAAGAAAGTAAAGGCTGCCTTGCTGATACTATCGGAATTAAGGGATTGAAAAAAAATAAATAAGATACATTTTTTGCTCAGATTCAGAGCAAATTTGGCATAAAAAACTCATCAAACCCGCAGAAATACCTTAGCTATTTTAAGGATTTTAATCGAGTTTTTATGGAAAAGATGCCTGAATCTGAGTGTAAAATGGAGGTGTTATTTTTTTATAACCCCTAAAATGAATTTCAACAAAGTTGAAATTCATAAAAGAGGGAGATAAATTACAGTAATCACAAAGGATTTGGAACAGGAAATATTTACTCTTTTTACTAAAGATATCACTCTTCAGTTGAGCATAAACCAGATTTCTAAAAAACTTGATAAATCATATCCTTACATAAATAAAAAAGTAAATGAACTGATAGAACAGGAAATTTTTAACAAAACAAAAATAGGAAGATCCCACCTTTGTTCAGTTAACCTGAGAAATGATAAGGCCCGTGTGTTATTAATGCTAAATGAGATTGAAAAAAAAGAGAGATACTTGAAAAAAACCAATCTTCTCGATAAAGAAAAGATATTTGAGATCACAGGCGCATTTAACATATTCACGATACTGCAGTCAGGACAGAGACTGATTTTTGTCCTTAATTATCTGAATGATAAAGAAGCAATAAAAAATAAATTTCCATATATAAAAAAACTGGATCCTGAATTTTTTGAGATGCCAGACTTCAAACAGGAAATCCTTTCTGACAAATCAATTATAAAAGATCACGTAATCCTGTATTCTTTTGAAAAATATTTTGAGATCCTGCAGGAAATACAAAAAGAGCTTTTAGTAAATTTCAGTCCTATTTATGCAGTACAAAAATGAAAAATTACAATTTTAAAGGAAAAACAGTAGCAGGAATTTTAATTATTTTTGTTACTCTGGCAAGCCTTTTTGTTGTACTGGCAGCAGACATTAAGAAAGAGGTGATTTCTACAGATAAGAAAATATACTCTCCGGGAGAAGATATCATAATAAGCATAAACTTGTCAGATTATTCAGGCACAAAATTAAAAATTACTGCAGGAGAAAAACAATTCCTGTATTTAAATCCGAAAAAACATACAATTTATTCTCCGAAAATTTCAGGAGAACATAAATTTGAATTATTCAAATCATCGGTATTAGTGGGAACAAATAAGATTGTTGTAATTGAAAAGTCCAAACCAAAAGAATTAATCTATATTGAAAAGAACAATTTTTCTATTCATGAAAAAATAAACATAACCTTAAACATTAAAAACCTGCAGGATTATTCGATAAAACTTTTAGGTCCTGCAAGAACATATTATTATTTTGATCTTAAGAAAAATATATATTTTGTTCCGGTTAACAAAGGCAGATATGAATTAAAATTATTTAATTTTGAGAACACGATCACTTCCTCAAAAAAATTTGATGTTTATACAGAATTTCAGGAAAATAAATCAGATAATTTATCAGAAAAATCAGATGCAGGTAATACATCAATTACAGATCCGGAAATTACGATTTCAAAAAAAAAGTATTCAATTGATGAAAACATAAAGATAAAAATAAAAAACAGTGAAAACAAAAACCTTAAATTAATTCTTAATTATAATAATCATTCATTTAATTATGTAGGGTCTCTATCTGAGGAAATAAATTATAAACCATACTCTTCAGGAACATATGTTCTTGAATTGTTCAGTGAAGATTTTCAGCTGATTCATACAATAAATGTAAATGTTGAAAAAAATACACATCCGGGAAAAAAGCATGAACCTTCGGAAATTATTAGAATAAAAGATAGATTGAACAATAAAAAGAATGAAAACTTCATTATCCGGGTTAGGCAAACTTATCTTAAAAAAAATACAGGTTCATCAAAAACATCTGATACAAAAAACATTGAAATAATCCCGAAAAACAGAATAATAGAAAAAATAACAATAAATGACCTTAATACAAAACAAAATAATATTCTCAGATTTGAACAACCTGAAAAAACAAGGATCAACCTGAAAAAACCCGTAGTGAAATTATTCTCAATTGATCCCTCTCAGCTAAACTTTTCATCAGCCAAAATACAGGCACAGGCTCTGGGAGATGAGCTATGGAAATGTAAAAACTGGAATTTTACAGACCAGGATTGTATTGGGGGGTGGGAAAAGATAAAAGATATTGTCCCCGGAGAAATATACTCAATTGAGTTGTCAGATGATGATCCTGCTTTTGTTGAATTAAAAATTGATATACTTACAGTCCAGAGCTATCCACTTGTTGCAAAGAACTGGACAGTTCAGTTCAACACATCAGGAAAAGCAGATTTAAAAATTTCTGCAGTAAACACAACCTGGAGCAATCTTGATGAAAAACATGATCTCAGGTTCTTAAAATTATATTGTGGAAACAATGAGATAGATTATCAATGGGAAAACAATTCTGTAAAAATAGATGATTATGAATGCAGTGGATTAGGTTCTGAAACAAGCAAAGTCTTAACACTGGGAAAACACATTCTGAAATTTTGTTTCGGAGCTGTCTGTAAATACGCATTCAATGATGCCTCTTCCTGGTATGATTATTCATGGGAAAAAAGGAAAAACATAACAATAGGTAATGATAAGATACCAGAAGATCTTGTGGATTTTCCGATGCTGATAAATCATATTGATACAGATCTTCGGGATTATGCACAGGCAGATGGTGATGACATATTATTTACAGCAGGGGACGGAGTAACAAAACTTTCCCATGAGATAGAATTTTTCAACAAGACAAACGGTGACATTACCGCCTGGGTAAAGATAAACCTTTCTTCCTCAGAAAATACAACTATTTACTTATATTATAGCAATCCTTCTGCATCTGATCAGCAGAACACAGAAGACGTCTGGACAAACAATTATCTTTCTGTTTATCATGACGGGGGAGGCACAGATTCATCCGGAAATAACCATCATGGTTCTTCTCAGGGAGGTATTAGCATAGGGGATACTGCAGGAATAGTTGGTAATTCCACAAACTTTGACGGTTCAGGGGAATGGATTGAGGATTCAGATGCTGAAAATTATTTGAACTCTACATCCAATATTTCATTTAGTGTATGGATAAATTCCGACTCAATAGCCAATGACCGCCCTATTTTCATAACTCAGGAATCAGGGTTTAATGATTCAAGTGACTCTTGGTCTTTAATCAGATTTGATCAGTACGGATGGTCAGGCAGTGGGGAAGAAGTCATTAAAATAGCTTTAAGATCAAGCTCAGGAACTACAGCTGCTGAAACAACTTCTAATGCAACCGGTACGGTCTGGATGCATCTTTCACTTGTCTGGAATTCAGGAGAAGCACCTGTCTTGTACAGGAATGGTTCTGTTATGCCTTGGAGTGCTGCCCCCGGTCCTTTAGCAGGAAATTTTGAGGCTGATACTTTGGCAATCGGCAGAGGAAATAAAGATGAGTGGTGGGACGGTTTGATAGATGAATTCAGGATCTCAAATGTTTCAAGAAGTGCAGCCTGGCTCAATGCATCCTATCTTAATCAGTTTGACCCGTCCGGTTTTTACAATGTTAAAACAAGTGAGGATCCTGAAACACCGGAAATTTCAGATACCAAATGCTATGAGTCGGATTCAGATTGGATAGACTGCGATACAATAGGATTTGAAAACCAAATAGAAAAAATAAGAACAACCTGCGACTCTGTCCAGGGCGGAGAAGTAAAAAATGTTACATTTGTCTTTAAAAACATTGAAGATAATAAAATATATTTTAATGTTACAACCGCAGATAACAGCACAGGATACTGGGAATACAATATTTCTGATATTACAATATATGATTCAGGAAGGTTCAATCTTAAAACTATATGCAGGCAGAATCCCGAATCAGAAGAAGAGATAAACTGGACAATACCTTTTGGAACCTTATCCTCTGAATTAATAAGCCCGGATAAAAATATCAATGTTACAAAGTACAGGTTTTTTAATTTCACATCAAAAATAACATGCACCGGAGGGGAATGCGGATATATCAACGCAAGCCTTGATCCCATTGACTGGTGGAACCAGTCATGGTCAAAAAGAAAAGAGATCAATATCACAGGAATTTCATCATCAGGTTTAGAAGAATTTCCGGTTTACTTAAACATCACAGATGAAACTGAGATGCAGCCCGATTATGAAGACCTGAGGTTTTTCAATGGATCCTGCTCTGTAAATTCCGGGGGGCTGAATTATGAAATTGAAGATTATGATGCAGATCATGCTGATGTATGGGTAAAAGTATCTAATTTAACATCAGGAATAAATACATTGTGCATGTACTATGGTAACTTTGGTGCAGCTTCCGGAGAAAATATCTCAGGAGTATGGGACAACGGATTTATCATGGTGCACCATTTCCAGGAAACTATCAATGATGATGTCGAGGGCCACATTGATTCTTCTCCATATTCAAATGACGGAACACCAAAGAATCTTCAGGATGCCGGAGACGGGACAACTGATACAGAAGGAAAGATTGATGGTGCTGATAAATTCGGAAATGATGATGATTATATCAATGTAGATGATCATGCAAGCCTTGAGCCAAATTATATTACAATCTCAGCATGGGTCTTTCCTGAATCCATATCATCTGAATCCTGTACTGAAGGCCAGCATAACCGTGGAGATATGATATTGGATAAATCAGGAGGTTCAGACGATTCTATAGAATTCGGACTGTGTGATGATGACGGCATATATTTCTACATTGACACAGGATCTGATTATACAGCATCAAACCAGACATATGGATTTTCAACAGATGCGTGGTATTATGTTTCTGCAGTCTATGACGGATCAGACATGTTTGTCTATGTGAATGATGAGCTGATAAGGACAAAACCAGCTTCAGGAAACATAATTACAAATGCAAATGATGTTCATTTAGGAGGAAGAACTGACCAGAGCAAGTATTTTGACGGTTGGATAGATGATATGCAGGTATCAGGTGTCGGAAGAACACAGGACTGGATTAACCAGAGCTATCAGCTAATGCAAAACCAGGAAGCATTTGTAAATTTCGGAACCGGTGAAAAAATAACAAAAGATCTTGTCTCAATGACACCGAGAGACACACCGTTTTACACAACAACAAATAACTCCATGAATTATGAATCAAATCCATGCCTTGCAAACATGACTTCAGGAAATGCCTGCAATACGACCTGGCAGGTAAATGCAACCGGAGATTCAGATTCGGTCTGGGAGTTTTTTACTTTATATGAATCAACAAATTATTCAGAAAATGTAACTGAAAATAAAACCTCAAAAATAAACATCACAATATTAAACAATGCTGCACCTTTAGTTAAATCAATATCTATCCTGCCGGCAGACCCAAGGTTTTCTGATAATTTAACATGCATATATAATATTACTGATACGGGTTATTTTGATGATCTTTCAGCAAATATCTCCTGGTATAAGAATGAAGCATTAGAATATTCAGAAATCATTTCAGTTGAAAATGCTGTCCGGGCTTCCCGGGAATTATACTCAGGAAATACTTCAGCTGGTGAAGTGTGGTACTGTGCAGTAACTCCAAAAGATTTTGAACTCACAGGAACCCGGGAAAATTCAACAAAAAAGACAATACTTGCATCTTCTCCCCCGTCAATAAGTAAAATACAATGCAGGGAAACAGAGACATGGAAATCATGTGATGAGATAAGTTTTAATAATAATCTTACTGCAGTAAGGGTGAATTGTACAGATACTGATAATAATGTTGCAAATGCAAGTTTTAATCTTTCTAATATTGATGATTCAAAAATACTTGTAAACGGAACATCGGCTGATAATTCAACTGGTTATTTTATGCTTGACAATGCTGATATTATAATTTCAGATTCAGGAGCATTTAATATTACTGTTGTATGCTATGATGAATCCGGAGTCTCAAATTCAAATTACACTCAATGGGAAATTCCCTTCGGAGTCTTTTCAGCTGAATTGGTAAGTCCGGTCAAAAATATCAATGTCACAAGACATAGGTTTTTTAATTTCACATCAAAAATAACATGTATTGGAGGAGAATGCGGAAATGTCAATGCAACACTTGATCCTTCCGACTGGTGGAATTCATCCTGGACATACAGAAAAGAAATTAACATAACAGGAATTTCAGGGACGCAGCTTCAGGAATATCCTGTTTTTCTAAACCTATCCTATGACTCAGAGATGCTTTCAAACTACAGTGATCTTAGATTTATAAACGGATCATGCGGATCCTCATCAGATCTTTTAAATTATGAAATTGAAAACTACACTAATTCAAATGCATTGGTCTGGATTAAGCTTCCATCCTTAGATTACGGAAAAAACCAGATATGCATGTACTTTTCAAATCCTGATGCAGCGTCAGGAGAAAATATCTCTGGTGTGTGGGACAATGAATTTATCCTGATTCATCATTTCCGGGAAGTTGTTGATGACGATGTCGAGGGCCATATTGATTCTTCTCCATACACAAATGACGGGACACCAAAAAACATGCAGGATGCCGGAGACGGGACAACTGGTACAGAAGGAAAGATTGATGGTGCTGATAAATTCGGAAATGATGATGATTATATCAATGTAGATGATCATGCAAGCCTTGAGCCAAACCACATAACAATTTCAGCATGGATATATCCTGAATCAATATCACCTGAAGCATGTGCGGAATCAAATCACAATTACGGGGATATGATATTAGATAAGTCAGGAGCTTCAGATGATTCTATTGAGTTCGGGTTGTGCGATGATGACGGAATATATTTTTACATAGACACAGGATCTGATTATACCGCATCAAACCAAAGCTATGGATTTTCAGCAAATACATGGTATTATGTTTCTGCTGTCTATGACGGATCAGATATTTTTGTCTATGTCAACGATGAATTGATAAGGACAAAACCTGCTTCGGGAAACATAATTACAAATGCAAATGATATACATTTAGGAGGTCGTCCTGATCAGAGCAAGTATTTTGACGGCTGGATAGATGAGATGCAGGTATCAGGTACAGGAAGAAGCTTCGGATGGATAAACCAGAGCTACCAGCTTGTAGTTAATCAGGATAGTTTACTTAGCTTTTCAGACAGGGAAAAGCAGCCGAAAGGAGTAATTTCTATGATTTCTGGAGACACCCCCTTTTACACAACAACAAATAACTCTATTAACTATGAATCAAATCCCTGCCTGGAAAATATGTCCTCAGGTGAATCATGCAATACTACATGGAATGTCAACACAACAGGAGATACAGGAGAGGTCTGGGCATTTTTTGCAATATATACTTCAACAGATTATCCGTCTAATATTACTGATACAGAGACAACCCGGATAAATCTGACAATAATTGATAATTCTGCTCCGGGAGTTGTTTCAGTAAGTTTATCCCCGGCAGCTCCTTTGGACAACCAGGATTTAAACTGCACAATTAATATAACTGATCCAGGGTATTTTGATAAATTGAGTGCAAACATAACATGGTATAAAAACAATGTTTCAAATTATTCAACAATAATTTCAGTCGAAAACGGTGTAAAAAAAACATCTGCTCTGTATTCGGAAAACACTTCTGAAGATGACACCTGGTACTGTGGAGTGATCCCTTATGATCAGGATCTTTACGGCACACAATCAAATTCAAGCATCGCAACAATAATCTCCTCAATAGGGTCACTGAATTCAACATTGATTCTTCCTGTGCCGAATCAGACAACTGAAAAAAATATATATACAACATTTACAATAAATTCCTTAGTCGCATGTGAAGGAACCACTGGCCAGACCTGCGGTGATGTGAATGCAACTGCCCGCTATTCAGGAGGAGATTGGTGGAACTCTTCATTTTCATACAGGTGCAACATAACAATCATAGAAGATGACGGATATGCAAGAATTAATGAGCCTGTTGTAATAAATGGTTCTGGTTTAAGCAGCCAGTGTCCGGACATATTAAGTGCCAAAGAGAATTCATTAAGATTGATAGATGACAGCTCATCCATTGTAAAACTGCAGGTTGACGACTGGCACAACATAACAACAATCAGAGATCCTGATGATACTCTTGATTCAGATGATGAAATAATCTTTTTAATAAATCTGAGTGCAGGACAAAGCAGACAATATTACCTTTATTATGATGATACAGTTAATGTGTCTGGGATTTATTCCAATGATACAGAACTGCAGACAACAGCAACTACAAGGACAATAATTGCAAAAGACTGGAACGGGACATATGACCGGGATGACGGCGGAAGCTCGGCAAGGAGCGGATTTTCCGATTTCTGGATTTATGATACTGAATATGGTCATAATAGTTATGCAATGATAATGCCAAGAATAGGTTCGTTAGATGGTGTTGATGAAATATTTACAGATGAAAACCATGGTCCTGTCAGGTATTATTTAAGAGTAAAACAGCCTGCATCAGATTCAGAAACAGATTATTTCTTTTACAAAGACAGGATTTATGTTCATTCAAGCTATGCAGACCAGGCATTTGTCAATTATATGAATGATGCAGCAGGAACAGTAGGAGACTCGTCAGCTGCAAGCGACTACGGCTACAGCAGTGATTATACAATACATTGCTATTCATCAGACTGTTCAGTTACTTTGTCAAATGAAGCAGGAGGATATGATGACCTCCAATTAGATGCAGCAGATGACGAACATTCTATGTGGGTTACATTCAACCAATCCAAAAGAGCAGACCACAACAATATAATCAATAATCCGGTTACAAAAGAATTTTCAGTTCAGGAAAATTATTCGGGAATGTCTCCGATAAGCACAAATTCCGGAGCTACACCCTTTTTTTCATTATCTTCTCAGCCCAGGTTATGCGGGAATATGTATAAGGGAGATACCTGTCATATAAACTGGACAATCAATGCAACTGGTGAAATTGGCTCATCCTGGAACATAGATGTGATCTTTGAATCTTCATCAGCATCAGTGGAATCATCAGAAACAGAAGATGTACAGATTGACCTGATAAACAATACTCCACCAGTGATATCAGATTCAGCAAGTTCTCCTTCGATATTCGGCTACGGATACAGTACAAACATCACAGCTGAAATTACAGATGAAGAGAATCTTACAGATAATGTCTGGATAATAATAGATATGCCTGACCAGGCATCAATAACCCAGAATATGCAGAATAATACACTAACAAATTATTCATATTATTTTTCAGACACATGGAGGTATGGTTCATACAATTACACAATCTATGCAAACGATACACACGGAGCAGAATCATCCTCTTCAGGGCAATTTCTGGTAAGTGTGACAGGAGAGATGGATGTCTCTACAAAAAATAATTCCTATGGTCCTGATGAGGTTGTGAAATTAGAAGGAGAGGGTGTTAGAGATGACTGGTGGAACACATCTTTTTCCTACAGAAAGCAGCTTACAATAACAAATAATGATGCTTCAACTCTCCCTGAAAATTATATGATCAATCTATCTATAAATACTTCAAAACTGATCTTAGAAAACAAACTTCAGATAGATTGTGATGATTTGAGAATAGTCTGGAAGAACAGTTCTGACTCAAGTTATCATGAAGTTGATAGAATAAATGAAACACCTTGCAATACCTCGCAAACAAAGATTACCTTTTCAACAAAATCAACAATATCTGCGGCATCAGATGACAGGAATTACTGGATTTACTACGGCAATTCAACAATTTCAGAAGGTCCTCAAAACAAGTCAATAATCTATCCTTTGTGGGATGATTTTAATAAACCTGATGGAGATACACCCGGCTGGACAGTTGTAACAGGAACATGGCAGATTTCAGGCAATGAGCTTCAGGGAACTAATCCTTCAGGAAGCAATAATGCCGGAGCAGTATCAGGAGATACTTCCTGGACAGATTATAACTTTACAGTCAAGATGAATTCATCAGCAGGAAGTACAAGAGCACCGGGTCCGATAGTCAGATACCAGGACAGCAATAATTACTGGTGGATGGAATGTTATGGAGGAGATATAATATTCAGACCGAAAATAGGGGGGGCTGATCAAGACTGGATAGATTCATTTAGTGTTTTTGCCGGTTTTCCTGTCCAGGGAACAGAATATGAATTGAGTATGGTAGTTTCAGATCAGCACATTGACATGTGGGTTGACGGAACAAAGTATGTTGATTATGATGTAGGTTCTTCTTATCAGATCTCAGCAGGTTCTGTTGGTTTTACTCAACATTCAGGAACAGGAGAAACAGTCACGTTTGATGATGCACTTGTCCGGAAATACACCTCTTCAAAACCTTCTTATCAATTAGATGATGAGCAGTCTCTGGTAGCGCTAAAATCATATGTCAGAAATAAGAATACAAATTCATATGATTTTAAGGCATATTTACTGATGAGAATACAAAGATACTCAGGAGGATCATGGATAAATGTAGATACGCCGGTTGTAAATGATATTATCCCTCCGGTAAACCAGAGGACATTTTCCACAGGAAATGTTCTTTATTTGAACACAACCTGGGTGGACAAAGGTTCATGGGATACTGAAACAAACCAAAACGGGACATACCGTGTGTTGGCAAGGTTGACTGATCCCACCGGATCTATTATCCTTAAAAAAGATGCAGATGAGAATTTTGAGGCAACCTCAGAATTTACAATTGGCTCTCCGGATTTGAGAATAACTGATCTTACTCATGAAAATCTTTATGATCATGCAATTAATGAATATGAAGTCACTGATACTATCGACTGGATAAATGTCTCGATAATCAACCTGAACAAGACCGCAATTAATGCAACTATCTCTTTAAGTCTTAAAGATTTCAATGATGATATAACAGATTGGGGTCCAAACACGATAAAGAGCTGCGGGGATTTAACTTATAATGAACAATGCACAAAAAAGTTTGACAACTCTTCTTCAGGTTACCAGATTCCCGAAACCGCATCTTCAGGGACATATAATTTTTCCTGGTCAATCTCTCTGGATTCAGAAGTCGGAAATTCCTATATCAATGAATCTTTAAAAGTAAAGATCCATAATCTGCAGAATAATTTTTCTGCAGAATTATCTCCATCAAGCATTTACAAGAACCAGTCCTCTTTATACAATCTTAGCATATATACTCCCTGGTCAGAAAACTTGACAGAAGTCTATGTAAAGATCAATTGCCCTGCTCTTTCAGGTATGGTATGCAAATGTCAGGGAGGTCCTGATAATTATTGTTATTTCAGTTCAATATTAGATGAAACTTTCAGGGATATGAGTTTCAATATAACAACTAATGCATCAACACCTATAGGACAATACAATATAAATGTGACAATCAACTATACAAATCCCGGAAATGAGATAAGGGAGTGGACAGACCAGCAAAATAAGGAATTAAAAATATCACAACCGGGAATTTTAGATACTTTTATAACAAACACAGATTCATCAGTAAACAGAAATACCCTATTTGAGTTGACAGGATACACAAATAATACAGATAATTCTGAGGGAGATGATGTAAATCTGACATGGACTCTGCCTGCATCATGGACTAATTATTCAGGAGGATTTACAGGATACAATTCTAGTCTGGGAACTCTTGACAGATTTTGGTATAATCTGACTGCAAACATAACATTGAATGCAGAACAGGGAATAAAAATAATTTATCTTACATCAAACTCTTCAAACAAGCCGGGAAGCACAGATTCATACTCTGTAACAGTTTATCTTAAGCCTAAACTTGTGAACCTGGTTTCAGATGACTATGATCCTGGCCAGGGCGACTCAATTCAGCTGCAGGCAACATTAGAGTATGACAACGGAACAGTAATGCAGGGTCAAACAGTCTCTTTTTATGATACAACACAGAACTACTCAATAGGTTCAGATTCAACAGATTCATCAGGAATAGCAGCTGTTAATTATAATATTGCTGATGATGCAGCAGTAAAAACCCACACAATAAATATATCTTATTCTGGTGATGCAGGCAATTATATCAGAAAAAATTCATCATTATTAAACATTACAGTGCATCAGATAACAAATATCTCAGAAGTCTCAGCCTCTCCGCAGAAAACAGGTTACGGTATGCAGATAAACCTCTCAGCAAAAATAATAGACGGCGACGGCATAACATCTGCAAAAGTGAATATAACATATCCGAACAGCTCTGTTGTTTCGTATAATCTTTCATCTTTCGGTACCTCATATTCAAAAATATTTAACAAAACCTGGAATCCAGGCAAACATTATTATAAAATACAGACATCTGACTCGACCGGAGAAAATTCACAAAGTGCACTATATAATTTTACTATCAGCACCAACGCATCATTGAGAGTTGAGACAAAAAAATACAATTATTCACAAAAAGAGCATGTAAATCTAAGTTTGACACCGGAGTTCTGGTGGAGTACAGATTATTCACACAGAAAACAGATAAATGTGACAAACAATGATGCACAGGTTCTTAAAAAAGGATATACCATGAATATCAGTCTTGACACCGCATCATTAATATCAGCGGATAAGATGGAGGCTGATTGTGCAGATCTGAGAATAACCTGGTATAATTCAACAGGAGCTGTGGAAATGGAACTGGACAGGATTATTGACAGTTCCTGCAATAGAGCAGACACAGAATTAACTTTTATGATACAGGAGAATATTTCAGCATCATTTTCTGATACCAATTATTATTTATACTACGGGAATTCAGGTACAGATAACCCTCCTGAAAATAAAACCAGGGTTTACATATTCTATGATGAATTCAATTACACTGCAGGCACTCTTCCCGGATGGACCGTAGTTTCAGGAACCTGGCAGACACATCAGCAGAAATTAAGAGGGCAGAGCCCCTCAGGACAGAATAATATGGGAGCAAAAAACGGTGATTCCACATGGACAGACTACAGGATGGAAACTAGGATGAATTCTGCAGGAGGAAGTACAAGAGCACCCGGACCAATAATCCGGGCCCAGGATAATGATAATTACTGGTGGTTCGAGCAGTACAACGGACAGATTGTATTCAGGCCCAAAATAGGAGGAGCAGACCAGGGATGGGAAGCTTCATTTAGTGTCTTCGGAGGTTATCCTGTCCAGGGAACATGGTACAATCTTACATTAGAGGTCATAGATCAGCATGTTGATATTTTTGTAGATGGAACTCAATATGTTGATTATGATATTCCTGTCGCTGACCAGGTTACAAACGGAGAGATAGGGTTTACACAGCATACAGGAACAAATGAAGATGTCCGGTTTGATGATGTCAAAGTTACATTGCTGATGTCAGCAGGTCCTTCTGCAGATATCCGTGGAGAAGAATCATTGTCATCTGTTGTATTAAACAATGGCTCAGCTGATTTTAAAGCATATTTATTCATGAAGATCCAGTATAATAACTCCGGAGTATGGGAAAACAAACAGACTGTTGTAGATGATTTATCAACCTCAACAATAAGAAGAATTAATTCATCAGATTACCTTGGCTTGACATCCATCTGGCAGGACAATGGAGCATGGTATACAGATCTGGAGGAGAACGGCATCTACAGGGTTTATTCAGAAATTAGAGATATTAGCGGAAACGTGCTTGCAGATGATTCAGGAAATTATCTTAATGATTCTGAGATATTTGAGATACTTCCTCCTTCAATCAACATTGATCTTGATTCAATTACAATATATGATGTGACAGATGCAGCAGATACTCATACTGACACAATAACATTAGTTGATTCAGGCTTGAACAAGACATTTGAACTTTTTACAAATAAATCCTACAGAGTGGAAATAAAGGTTGATGTATTACAGGACAGTGCGGATTATATAATAAATGAGTCAAATATCACTCATAATAATCTGAATGGAGACTGGAATATTACTGCCGGTGACATCTGGTATGCGGATTTTGAAAAGACATACTCAGGCGGAACTTTTTCCCGGCAGAATGTGTCCTGGAATTCTTCATCAGGAGGAAGCGTATCTGAATTTAATAGTGTCACATTCTATTATGTAGTTAATACAACTACTGATACTTCAGGAAATTATCCTGTTTTATTCAGGATAAAAAACCCGAACTACCAGGAGCAGGACAGCTCAGTATATTATGTGATTGAATCAGAAGAGAGTCCTCCCGGTCTTTACAATGACGAATATAATCTTGTCCCCTCAATAGTTTTCAGGAATGAAACTCTGAAGATAAGTGCAAGGTGGAATGAAGAAATAAGGCAGGCAAGAGCAGAATATAATTCAACCTCAGCAGATCTTGGAAATTACACAATTGCTCTTCCGGAACCAAATCCGTACAATTGGACAAACCACTCTATTACGACAAACATATCATGGATTTTAGGTGTTCATTCAGCAAGGATATATGCACAGGATTTAAATTATAACTGGAATAAAACTTTAGATTATAAGACTTTTGAGGTCCGGGGATATTCTTCAGTATCAAGTATCACTCTTGATCCGCAGATTATTGATATAGATGAAAATACATCAATCCTTTGCAGGGTCATTTCAGATAATCTTTCAGGAATAGAAAATTATAATGTATCGTTTTATAACGGTTCAGGCCTTATTGGAACTAATCTGACTAACCAGACAGGATGGGCAGTCTTCACTTATCAGGACAAGACAGCAGGAACAGAAACCTTTTCCTGCAATATTTCTGATGATCCTGAAAAATATTACAATGTATCAACAGACAGCAGGAAATCTGATCTGACAACACATGAATTTGAATATCCCTGGTATGATAATGTTAACCAGAGCTCTCCTATAGTTCACAAGACCGGTTTAATTAATTTGTGGGCAATGTGGTATGATAACCTTGAACTAGATAAGGCATGGCTTTCAACAAATGAGACAGGCAGCTACCAGAATAATACTCTTGCGGATTCGATTTTTTTTGCAGGAAATGAATCCCGGTCAAATTTCACTGCGGAAATTCCTGAAGATGCAAATCCGGGAGCTGTGGGATGGAGAATTTATGCTAATGACACTTCTGATAATGTGAACCAGACTTCTGTTTACGGGTTTGAAATCTGGGGCTATGCAAAGGTATCTTCAATAACTCTTGATCCGGAAAGCATGTTTGTCGGAAACACAACGAACATAACATGCAGGGTGATTGATGCAAATTCCACAAGTTCCATAGAAAACTATAATGTTAGTTTTTACAATTCTACAGGACATATCGGCTCAGCATTGACAGATGCATCAGGATATGCTAAAATAAATTATACAGACAGCTCATCAGGCCTTGAGACAATTATCTGCAATATAACTGACTGGGACATTGGTTATTATAACATCTCTTTACAAAATTCTCAACAAGAAGAGCTAAACACCCTTCCGGAAGGATACGACATTTATCCTCCGGGAATAATTGAATATGATCTGACTAAGGATTCAATAACAAGAGGAAAAAATATAACAATATATGCTCAATGGACTGAAGAAATCAACAGATCAAAAGTAAAATACAACAGTACTTCTTCGGAAATATTTACATATAACTTAACCCCGCCGTTTCCTGAAAACCGGACAAATTATACAATCACAACAAACAACACATGGTATGCCGGCCGGCATTCTGCAAAGCTTACTGCGTATGATCAGAACAACAACAGGAACAATACATTAAGCTACCTGGATTTCAATGTTACAGGATGGAGCAAAGTCTACTGGCATTTGCCAACAGAAATAGTTGCAGGAGACACAATTTCCCTTGTCTGTAATGTGAGTGACAAGCACCTTGATACACCTATAAGTAACTATCTTGTTTATTTTTACAATGAAACATTTGATTATCTGGGATACAATTACACAAATGAGTCAGGTCTTGCAGCACTAAATGTCAGTATTGGAGGAAAGACAGGTTCAGAAACATATTATTGTGAGATATCAGATTCATTAGATATATTCTACAAAGTGAATTCATCATTCAATGATGATCTGGCTTCGCAATTATTGACATTTAACCAGCAGAGTCCTCAAATCTCTCTTCACTACCCGCAAAATAACTATAACTCAACTACAGACTTTATCAATTTCAACTTTACTGCAACTGATGATCTTGATGAAATTATGGAGTGTGATCTGATAGTTGACTCTGTTACAGAAAAATCTGGTTTTAATGCAACAAACAATACAATAACAAATGTAAATGCAACTTTGACAGACGGATACCACAACTGGAACATTTCATGTTCGGATGACAATGGTCTAGAAGACACCAGTTCAACAAGGACATTAAAAATAGATACCACAGGGCCGGAAATCGAAATCAAATCTCCTGATAATAATTACTGGCATACAGAAAATATTACGATATTATTTAATGCAACAGATCTCACTTTAGTCAATAATTGTTCTTTAATAATAAACAATGAGATAAACCGGACAAAAAATAGTTCAGTATTGAATAATCCTAATAATTTTACACTAAACAACAACAATCAGGGAATCTATGATTATAAGATAAATTGCTCAGACATATATGGGTTTACAGATGCAAGTTCCCGAAAAACATTCTATATAGATACAACAAAACCTTCTATTGAACTCTTCAGCCCGGTAAAAAATTCAACACAATATTCTGTTGTAATAACATTCGGGTTAAGGTCAACAGATAATCTTGCAGACCTGATGATGTGTGATATAACTTCAGATGGTGTTGAAATAGTTCAGGACATCAAGGTCTACAACAATACATTCACGACATCTGAATATGATTACGGGTATGAGGGAGTCGGAAAGCATTACTGGAATGTTACCTGTACTGACAATGCCTCAAACATCAATACAAGCTGGACCTGGGATTTTAATATTTCAGTCATACCTAACATAAGTCTTGATTCTCCTGCAAATGACACATGGAGCAAGCATAATCTTACATTCACATACACACCCAAAGATGTCAATGGATTTGAGAACTGTTCTATATATATTGATGATATTTTAAATGATACTGATGAATCAATTGTCAATTATTACGAGAACAGCTTTTATATTGAAAACGTTTCTGAAGGAAAACACAACTGGACTGTAAAATGCTTTAATAATAATTTGGTCCTTCTTGCCGCAAACCAGACAAATACATTTACTATTGACAGGACAGATCCCTCAATCAGACTGCTTGCGCCTGAACCGGGATCCTTAAAAAACATAAGTT
This sequence comes from Candidatus Woesearchaeota archaeon, assembly GCA_014729915.1. Lineage (GTDB taxonomy): Archaea > Nanobdellota > Nanobdellia > Woesearchaeales > GW2011-AR15 > WJJD01. The sequence goes on from WJJD01000058.1 coordinate 32,542, forward strand.
CAGTCGAATTTAATTTTACTGTGCTTGATAACCTGGATTCATTGCTGGTGTGCAACCTTACAATAAACTCTTCTGTTGAATCCGTTGATTTCAATGTATCTAACAATTCCATAACAAACCAGACAGTTATTGACTTAAAAGACGGAGTATTTGACTGGAACATCACATGTATTGACAATGCAGGAAACACAAATACAAGCCTGACCGGAAACTTTAATATTTCTGTTGACCCCAATGTCACATTAAATCAGCCTGAAAACAATTTCATTACAAAATTAAGAAATATCTCTTTTAATTATACACCTGAGGATTTGACAGGTATTGAGAACTGCAGCATATATATCAATGAAGAACTCAATGATACAGAAGATAATATCAAAAACAACCGGATAAACCGGTTTAATATAACGGATTTTAAACAGGGAAAATACAACTGGACTGTAAAATGCTATGATTCATCCCGGTACCGCAACTCCTATAAGGCTCCCTTAAGATACTTTTCAATAAATGACTCAATACCTCCTGAAATTGAGAACACGCAGTGCTATAAAACAGGGTCAGGCTGGGTGGACTGTGATTCTCTTGCATTCAATGAGGTGATTGAGAGTGTTCACACCAAATGCTATTCAAATGTTTCCGGAATTGTTGATAATGTGACTTTCTCATTAAAAAACATTGATGACAACAAAGTTTACTACAACCAGACATTAACATCAAAAGCCGGTGAATACTGGGAATACAACCATACAGACATCCGGATCCTTGACTCAGGAGAATTTAATCTTCACATAATCTGCAGGGAAAATCCAGTTACAGAAGAAGACACCAACTGGACAATCTCTTTTGGAACATTGTCATCAGAACTGATAAGCCCAACAATAGATATCAATGTCTCAAGAAACAGGTTTTTTAATTTTACATCAAAAATAACCTGTTCAGGAGGTGAATGCGGATATGTAAAAGCAGGTCTTGATCCTGTGAACTGGTGGAACACTTCCTGGGAAAGAAGAAAACAGATAAACATTACAAATATCGGATCATCTGTACTTTCAGATTTCCCTGCATACCTTAATATATCAAAAGAATCTGGCATGAGAAATGATTTTTATGATCTTCGATTCTTCAACGGATCATGCGGTTTTGAGACAGAAGAATTAGCATACGAGATAGAATTCAATGGATCTCTTCAGGCTGATATCTGGTTGAAAATCCCCTCTTTAAATCCGGGGAAAAATACTCTCTGCATGTATTACTCAAATTCACAAGCGCAAAATGCAGAAAACATTTCAGGGGTATGGGATGATGATTATGTGATGGTCCTTCACTTGGATGAGACAACAGGTGTACATTATGACTCCACATCATATAATTACAATGGTTCTGGTTCAGTGAACAGCCAGGATGCAGAAGGCTATATTGACGGTGCAGATGAATTTGACGGAACAAGCAGCTATATCACAGCAGGAGATATTGATGAATTTTCTGACCAGATAACTCTAGAAGCATGGATAAAACCGGACGGAACACAATCCAGCTGGGCAAAAATAATATCAAAAAGAAATTCGGCAAATAATCATTATGTATATACTTTGCAATATGACAGCGCACAGCATCTGACATTCCAGCTCAATGATGCTGCTTTAGCTGCCACAACAACATCTACATATTCGTCTCAGTCCTGGGTATATGCAGCAGGATCATATAATGGAGCAGATATGGATCTTTATGTTGACGGAGTCTCGGCAGCATCTGATTCCGGAGCAACAGTGGTGCCTGCTTCAGATTATCCTACATCCTTAGGAGCCAGGTACAGATCAGGAGCAGACCAGTATTTCGGAGGAACAATAGATGAGGCAAGAATATCAAAAAAAGGAAGAAGCCGGATATGGATAAACCAGACCTATCAGATGATGGCAAATCCTCAAAATATTGTAGAATACAGTTCTGGAGAAATAAACAAGGGCCTGATATCAACTAATGAAGGAGATACTCCGTTTTATACAATTGATGACAATCCAATGAACTCAACCTATCTTGCATGCCTGGCAAACATGACAGCTGGTGAGTCCTGCAACACAACATGGAGTGTTAATGCAACCGGTACTGCAGATTCAGTCTGGGAATTTTTTGCAACATATGAATCAATGAACTATTCAGATAATGTGTCTGAAAATATAACAACAACTGTAAATATTAATATAATTGACAACCAGGCACCGGTTGTTGAATCGATCTCATTATCTGCACAAAATCCCGGAGAGACAAGGGATCTCAACTGCACATTTATCGTGACTGATTCAAGCTCATTTGATATTTTGACTGCAAATGTCTCCTGGTATAAGGACGATGAATTGTCATATTCAAAAATCATTGATGTCTCAAACGGAGTTTTAAAAAATCATATTCTTGATTCAGCAAACACAACAGCAGGAGAGGTCTGGCACTGCGGAGTAACTCCATATGATCAGTATTTATATGGAAATTCCCAAAACTCATCAAAAATTACAATACAGCTGTCAGAGCCCCCGGTTATCAGCGGGATCCAGTGCAAAGAGAACGGAGAATCATGGGCAGGCTGTTCAGAGATACAGTTCAATGACAATTTGACTCATATAAGAGCAGATTGTTTTGATCCTGACGGAGAGGTAATAAATGTAACATTTACTTTGAAAAATCTTGATGATAACTACACATATTTTTCAGGAACAACACAAGATAATTCCTCTGGTTATTTTGTATTTAATAACACGGATATCAGGATAACGGACTCCGGTGATTTCAGGCTGACTGCAGTTTGCAGAGATGATTTTGATGTCAATGACACAGAGCAGACAGAATGGCTTGTGCCCTGGGGAACATTATCATCAACTTTACTTGATCCGACTGGTAATATCAATGTGACAAAAAACAAATTTTTTAATTTTTCATCCCGGATAAGTTGTTCAGGAGGTGAGTGCGGACATGTCAATGTCAGTCTGGACCCTGTAAAAACCTGGTGGAACTCTTCCTGGGAGTATCGGAAAGAGATTAATATCACAAGTCTTGGCTCTCTTGAGAAATTTCCGGCATATCTGAATATCTCAAAAGAATCAGAGATGAGGGATGATTACTATGACTTAAGATTTTTTAACGGCTCGTGCGGTGCAGACACAGAAGAATTAGCATATGAGATAGAATTCAATGGAACTTTTAATGCTGATGCTTGGGTAAAGATACCTGCTTTATCAGCAGGAACAAACACAATCTGCATGTATTACGGAAATTCAGATGCAGAGAATGGTGAGGATATTGCCGGAGTATGGGATGATGATTATGTGATGGTCCTTCACCTTGATGAATCAGCAGGCATGCATTATGACTCTTCTTCATATGGCTATAACGGTACACCTGATTCAATTTCTGATCAGGATGCAGCAGGTTATATTGACGGTGCAGATGAATTTGACGGAACAAGCAGCTATATCACAGCAGGAGATATTGATGAGTTTTCTGATAAGATAACATTAGAAGCTTGGATAAAACCGGACGGATCCCAGGAAGATTATGCAAAAATCATAACAAAAAGATCAGACAGCAACCACTATTTATATACTCTTCAGTACGATGATTCCCAGCACCTGATTTTCCAGGTCAACGATAATACAATAGGAGTTGAATCAGCAGCTACGTATTCAGCATCCTCATGGAGCCATGTTCTGGGTACTTATGATGGGTCTGACATGAATCTTTATATAGACGGAGTGCCTGAAACACCAGCTTCAGGATCAACTACAATTCCCGGTTCATCATATCCCGCAGGAATAGGAGCAAGATATCTCTCTTCTGCCAGCCATTTTTTCGGAGGAATCATAGATGAGGCAAGAATATCAAAAAAAGCACGATCACAGGTATGGGCAAACCAGACCTACCGGATGATGGCAGACCAGGATTCTTTTGTGACGGAGGGCAGATCTGAAAAAGGAAAATCCCTTGTCTCAACAATACATGGTGACACCCCGTTTTATACCACTGATGCAAATCCTGTTTTTCCTGAAGATGAAAACTGCCTTGAAAATATGATTAGTGGTGTTTCCTGCAATATCTCCTGGGAGATAAATGCAACAGGAAATTACTGGACAACCTGGGAATTTTTTGTTGAATCCATGGCTATGAATTATTCAGACAATATATCAACATCAATAAGCAGCAAAATTAACATAACAATAACACCAAATCAGGCTCCGTCTCTGTCCTCAGTGAGCATTTCTCCTGAGTATCCTGTGCATACAGACAACCTTACATGCAGATTTACAATAACTGATCCGAATTATTTTGATTCCTTATCTGCAAACATAACCTGGTACAATAATAGTATTCCGGCTTACTCACAGACAGTTGATGCTTTAAACGGGATTGTTGCAAATGCAACTCTCAATTCAATAAACACTACTGCAGGAGAAAAATGGCACTGCGGGGTAATACCCTATGACGGGAATCTCTACGGAGATGAATTAAATTCATCAAACATCACAATACTTTCAGAAAGGCCTCCTGAAATAAACAAAATCGAGTGCTACAGGAATAACACGGACTGGATTGACTGCAGTGCATTGGAATTCAATGATGTCTTTTCAGGAGTCCGTGCAAATTGTACAAGTGATCAGAACTCAATATCCAATGTCACTTTTAATTTTACAAACATCCCTGATTCACAAAAATATTTTGAGAATAAAACAGCAACAAATACTGGAGATTGGTGGTATTTTTATAAAAATATAACAATGAACAATTCAGGTGAATACAATATCTATTCAGTATGCAGGGACAACTCAACAAACACAACAGATGTCGATGAGCTTACAAACTGGACTATACCGTGGGGAACACTCTCAGCTAGCTTAATAGAACCGGATGCTGATACAAACAAGCAGGTTGATTCGTTTTTCAACTTTACTTCGGAGATAACATGTCTGAATGGTGAGTGCGGAAATGTTGAAGCACAGCTTGATCCTTCTGTAAGCTGGTGGAATTATTCCTGGGATAAGAGAAAAGAGATTAATATAACTTCAGTTGCCTCAGCTGAACTTGCAAACTTTCCGGTTTATCTTAATATAACAAAAGAATCAGATATGCAGAATGATTATGAAGATTTAAGGTTCTTCAACAGTACATGCAATGATCATCAGTCAACAGAGCTGAATTTTGAGATAGAGAAATATGATTCATCTAACGCAGATATCTGGTTAAGCCTTCCGATATTAAAACCTGGAACAAACACAATATGCATGTATTATGATAATGCTGCTGCTTTGTCAGGAGAAAATATCTCCGGAGTATGGGATGATGATTATGTTCTTGTGCTGCATTTAGATGAATCCTCAGGAACCCATTATGATTCAACCAGCTATGGATACAATGGAAGTCCGTCGGTCCTTGATCAGAATGCAGCAGGTTATATTGATGGTGCAGATGAATTTGACGGGACAAGCAGCTATATAACAGCAGGAGATATTGATGAATTTTCTGATGAAATAACATTAGAAGCATGGATAAAACCGGACGGATCACAGGATGACTGGTCAAAAATCATAACAAAAAGAAATTCAGGAGATTCAGATTATGTATATACACTGCAGTATGACAATGCCCAGCAGTTGATGTTTCAGTTAAATGATGCAGCGATATCTTCAACTACAACAACAACTTATTCTTCTTCAGTATGGTCATATATAGCCGGCTCATACAATGGTTCAGACATGGATCTTTATGTTGACGGGATTTCCAGGGGATCAGATTCAGGATCAACTACAATTCCCGGTTCAACGTACCTGACAGGAATCGGAGCAAGGTATATTTCATCAGCAAGCCATTTTTTCGGAGGCACAATTGATGAGGTCAGGATATCTAAGATAGGAAGGACAATGGACTGGATCAATCAGACTTATCAGCAGGTTGCTGATTACGAAAATATAATAACAGTCGGAGACCAGGAAACCAGGCAGAAAGGTACGGTTTCAACAATTGAAGGAGACACTCCATTCTATACAACAGATGAGAATCCTCTGAACTATTCTCATAAATCTTGTCTTGAGAATCTTATTGCAGGAAGAGTCTGTAATGTTACCTGGAAGGTAAATGCAACAGGGCCCGTAGGCTCAGTTCATGAGTTTTTTGTGATATACAACATGACAACCAACCGGCCTTATGTATCAGATACAGAAACAACCCATATCTACATAACGATAAGTGATTCAGCAGACATCCCTCCTGCAGTCTCCTTATTAAGGCCTGAGAATAATCACCTTACAAATCATCCTGATGTAGTATTTAACTGTTCAGCATCTGACAATACCGGACTTTTTAATATAACATTATACAGCAATTTCGGAGGTTCTTTTGAAGAGAATGGTACAAACAGCATAACAGGTACAGAAAATTCAACTACATTCTCAAGAACACTTAATCAGGGGACATATATATGGAACTGCCTTGGTTTTGATATTGACGGGAATTCTGACTGGGGAAATTCAAATTATACATTTACAATAGATACAACTTCCCCTTCAATTTCTTTGTCAGGACCTGGTGATGGAGATTCTTTTAACAATAACAATATTGAGTTCAATTTTACAGTTATGGATAACCTTGACACAACTATGGTCTGCAACATAACAGTAAACAACACAGTTGAGGATGAGAATTTTAATGCCGGCAACAATTCATTAATAACAAGGACAATCACAGAATTCGGATCAGGAACCCACTTCTGGAATATAACCTGTGTTGATGATGCAGGAAATATTAATACAAGCGATACAAGAAATTTCACGATATCAGATCTTCCTCCAGAAGTCTTTTTATTGACTGAAGATGATGTTTACCAGAGTTCAGATTCAATCTCTCTTGCATATAACGCAACTGACAACAATAATGTCACAGAATCAATGCTTTACATAAACGGGATTTTGAATGATACAACTGATGATCCAATAGATAATATTGAACAGACATTTAATTTAACTAATTTAGCAGAGGGAATCTATAACTGGACAGTAAATGTCTCAGACATAAATAATCTTACAGATATGGCATCAGAAAGATGGTTTACAGTTGATTACACAAAACCTTCAATAAACCTTACAGGACCAGAAAACGGTTCTTTGCTTAACATGAGCACAGTTTCTTTTAATTATACAGTCTTTGACAATCTTGATTCAGGATTGATCTGCAATATCACGATAAACAATACAGTAAGGGATTTAAATTACGCTGCTGCAAATAATACTCAGATCTTTAGAGATATAACATTGATTGACGGGGTCCATTACTGGAACGTAACCTGTGCGGATAATGCAGGAAACACAAATACAAGCATAACAGGAACTGTCCGGATAAGCTCTTCTCCGACAGTTGTTCTTGATTCTCCGGAACAAAATTACTCACAGAATACTCAAGACATGACCTTTTATTACACACCGACAGACAACACTAATTTTACAAGCTGTGATCTTTTAATAAATGATAAAGTCAACAAGACAAATTCAAGCATAACAAATGGTGCACAGAACCAATTTTTTGTGCTAGGATTTTCTGAAGGAACATACAACTGGACTGTAAACTGTACAGATACAATAGGTCTTTTTTCTGCTGCATCTCCTAAAAGAGATTTTACTATTGATTTGAAAAAACCATCTATAATACTCCACCATCCGCTTTTGAACAAGACATTTTATTCAAGAGATGTGATGTTTAATTATACTGTGGTTGATGATTTTTCCGACACACTTAGCTGCAACCTTACAATAGACAGAGAAGTGAATCTTACAGGTATATCATCAATAAACAATACACCTGTCAACAGGACAATAACAATTACAGACGATGGTCTCCATTGGTGGAACATAACATGTATTGATGATGCAGGAAACTCAAATACAAGCATTACAAGAAACTTCACAACCTTAAATCCTCCTGAAATAACTCTTGTTTCTCCTGAAGATAATACAATCCTTACAAACGGCACAGATATTGAATTTGAATACAGCCTGTCAGATTTGGATGGTATAGATAACTCAAGCATTTTTATCAACGGAAAAAGAAACAAGACTGATTACAGTCCGAGCACGGAAATAAATAATTATTTTTATCTTAATTTTTCAGAACAGGGAATCTATACATGGAATATCGAAGCATTTGATTTAGAGGGACTTGGAGCCAATGCAACACCAAGAACACTCACAATCGATTATTCTCCTCCTGTTGTTACCATAAACTCTCCTAAGGAAGGGGATAATCTGTCATGGAACAATGCAACATTTAATTTTACAGTCACTGACAATCTTGATTCACAGCTTTTTTGCAACATAACAATAAATGATACAACAGAATATGAAAATATAACTGTCTCAAACAACAGCGATGTAATAAGATACAGGATTGTCAGGGATGGAAATTATAATTGGTCAGTAACATGCATTGATCATGCAAACAACACAAACGAGTATAAATTGATAAATTTCTCAGTGTCTGCTCCCCCGGATATCACATTAAACTACCCTGTAGATAACTACAGGACTGGACAGGTAAATCTCACATTCAATTATACACCCGGAGATGCAATCGGATTAGAGAATTGTACATTAATTATCAACGGAGAAGATAATAAGACAGATGAAGAAATAGACAAGAACATATACAACTATTTTGATGTGGATGAGTTTCCCGAGGGAGAATACAACTGGACAGTAAGGTGCTATGATAAGACTCCTGAATTCAATGAATATACTGCTGCAGCTGAAAACTTTACAATTGATCTTACAGGACCTTCTATAAATATTCACAGTCCTTTAGAGAGTGATTCTATCAACACAAACGATGTTTTCTTTAACTGGACACCAATTGATAATTACGGAATAGATTTAATATGCAATCTGACACTAGACGGAGAAGTGAATATTTCAGGAATTACAACTCAAAGCAGTTCTTTGACAAACAGGACAATTTATGATCTTGATTTCGGAGCACATAACTGGAGTGTGGCCTGCAGGGATGACCTTAATAATAAAAACACAACAGAAACTTACAATTTTACAATAAACAATGCTGATCTTACATTAAATTCTTCACATATAACCTTTAATAATTCTGCACCTGAAGAAAATGAGAATATCACAATCTATGCAAAAATATTTAATACAGGAGGATCAGATGCAGAAAACTTTACGGTCCAGTTCTTCCGGGGAAACTACACCTTAGGAAATCAGATAAACGAAAACAGGACATTAAGTCTTCTGATTGGTGAAAATAAGACTGTCAATACTACCTGGTCTGCAGGTGTACCAAATCCATATTATATTTTTGTTGTTGTTGATCCGCCCATAGCTTCAGAAGGAATCATTGCAGAGCTCAATGAATCCAACAATGTTGCTTTTAATACAGTTTATGTCGGAAGCTATAACACACTTTACGGAAATATTTCAGGAGTTCTTAATATAAAGCAGAACCTTACAAACAGGACAGTATTTGAATGGTCGTTATTAAATTTTACAGGAAGCAACATATATGCGGTTGATTATGACAGCAATATTGACTGGACAGATCTTCATGCTGTAAGCAGAAATACAACTCTGGATTATATTCAGGATGATTTTTTTGAGATAGATACCGCTCTTCAGATGGAAAACAACACAGACTCTTTAAACCAAAGCTACACTGCAAATTCACAGCCCAAATTAACCAGAAACTTTACAGTCTATTCCTCTTCGATTTCATATGTTCCGGTCATAAATTCAACAAACAACTCAAATTTTATGACAGGAATTTTGTGGGACAAATCTGACGGAAACAATGAATTCAATGCAACCCAGGATCTTGTATTCATAACAGAAGTAAAGGAAAATTACTCCGGATATTTCGGATACTATGATTTTGAGTTTAAGGTTCCAAGCAACCTGAAATTATACAAACAGCCTGATACAACAAAGGTAGCATTATATACAGAACTAAAATGATTTCATACAAAAAATGTGCAGAAGATAATTTTCTGAATTTTTCAGGAAGTCTAAACTTATCTTCTGCACCATTCCATCAGGGAAAAATTCAGAAAACAAGCATTTTTTGTATGAAAAAGAAATACAGAAAATTCATCAGGCTCATCTTTTTTTTATTTTTATTTTCAGTAATTATCAGATCAGCTCTATCAGACTGCACAGCAAACAACACTCCGCAGCTTAATCTTCCTGAAAACTTTAATCTTTATGAGGGAAAGCGCTTCTACTATGAAATAGATGTCAATTATTCATTTGGACACGACCTTTTATTTTCGTATAATCCGGTCAAATCTTCTTTTGAAAATTTTGAAATAAAAAACACAACAGGGATAATTGATTTTATACCCCAAAAAAATGATGCAGGCCTTCAGAGAATAATAATTTTTGTGATAAATGAAAAAGAATGTTATGACACACAGCTCCTAAAATTTAAGATATTTGACAGCCCCGGGATAATATACCATTATCCTGAAGAAGAATATGTCATAATAAAGGAAGGAGAAAAAGAACGATTCTATGTGAATGCCTCAACAGAAATCCTTGAAGATAACAAGTATTATTACAGGTGGCTCCTTAACCAGAACATCAGATCAATTGAAAATGAATTCATATATTCACCTGGTTTTTCTGATTCAGGAACATACAATTTAACTGTCATAGTTACAGATAAAAATCGACTGGAAACGAGTCACACCTGGAAAATAAGAGTAGAAAATGTTAACAGGAATCCGGTACATCTGAGAGATACCGGAGATATCTATGTTTCAGCAAATAGTAATTTTGAACTTTTTAATCTGAATGATTATTTTACTGATTATGACAATGATACACTTGGCTTTGATTACTGGTTTATCAAAAACAGGACGAAAACAAAGGAATCTGAAAATTTTGATGTGAACATATCTGATTCAGGAGATGTTTCTGTAAAATCACTTACAAACAGCACAATTACAGAAAAATTAGAATTCAGGGCCGGTGACTCGTCAGGAGAATATGCATCAGGAACCACTTTTAACATAAGTTCAGTCAGCAAACAGAGTGCTGAAGATTTTTTCAGTACCGGGAACTGCACACCAGATATCAATTGCGGGGACTGGTCAGAATGCTTTTCAACTGGATTAAGAATAAGAAAATGCATTGATAATAACAACTGCACAAAACAGGACAAGGAACTCATTGAAACAGAGAAATGCGATTATTCCGCGGATTGCTTTGACGGTATCAGAAACCAGAAAGAAGAAGGGATTGACTGTGGAGGCCCGTGTCTTCCCTGTCCAAGCTGTTCAGACGGCCTGAAAAACCAGAATGAAGAAAAAACTGACTGCGGAGGTCCATGTGAAACTTGTCCTGACTGCTTTGATTTTATTAAAAACCAGGATGAGACAGATGTTGACTGCGGAGGCTCATGCAGGCCATGCAGGACAGGAGAAGCATGCATAAAAGACAATGACTGCATAAGCCTGAACTGCAAAGAAAAAAAATGCATGAATGCTATCTGCAGTGACAGTATAAAAAACCAGGGAGAAGAGGATATTGACTGCGGAGGTCCATGTCCGGCCTGTGCAAACTGCACTGACAGCATAAAAAACCAGGAAGAAGAAGGGATTGACTGCGGTGGTCCCTGTGAGTCGTGTGCAACATGCAGTGACAACATTAAAAATCAGGGTGAGTTTTTAGAGGACTGCGGAGGTCCATGTAAAAACTGCTTTGCAGTATTTTTTGAAAAGGGATTTGAGAAGATTCCCCTGCCTGTTATCTTTGTATTTACGATAATAATAATAGTTGTCATACTCGGAAAGTTCTATGTCGAAAATGATGTTGATCTATTGTTGACTTTGAGCAGATTTACTAAATTTATCATAAAAATCCCTGATCAAAAACTAGAAAAGGCAACAGATGAGACCATAGAAAAATTAAGAACCCTAAAACAGGAATTTCATGGATATAAGACGGATGAGGAGCTTGCAGAAAAATATAATGAGATAATCAACAATTATTTTCAGGATATTCTGGATATTGAAGATGTCTTTACAATAGGAGTTCTTGAAAAGACTCTTAAAAAAAAGATAAAAAATATTTTTGCAAGAAGACTGCTTTTCCTGGTATATGAAAACTCATCAGTATCATTAGAAGGAAACTTTTTTTTCAAATTAGAACTGGAGCACAATATCCAGGAAATACAGAATCTTCTAAGAAAGATAAAGCAGGCCTTATAATAAAATGGATATGAAAATATTAAAAAACATAGTTTGTGTCATTCTTATTATTTTATCAGCCGGCACTGTAATTTCTCAGATATCTTCGGATAGTGATATTATACAGCTGGAAAAACAAAAATTCAACCGTTTAGAAAAAATACAGATTACCGTAAAAAACCATTCAGAAAAAAGATTAGTGATTTTATCAGAAAACAATTTTTATTCAATAACAGATCTTAAAAAAACAAATACTTTTCTTCCAACAAACCCAGGAGATTATCAGATAAGGCTCCTGGATAAAAATCAGGAAATACTCTTTCAGAAAAAGTTTCAGGTATCAGGCAGAAAATCCGCTCATGAATCTTTCGGAACAATAAAAATCATAAATAAGGATAACAAAGAGATATTTTCTGACTATAGGTTTATATCAAAAAACAAAATAATTTCCGAAAATGAATTAATTTCTCCCGGGAATTATGATATTGAGATAGAACCTGAGAATATTGATATTAAAAAAATTAAATTTAATAAATTTAATTTTACAGGCCGGTTTTATATAAAGCTTGACAAAATCAACATTAAAAAGATCAGCAATAAAAAAATTGTTAAAGCATTTGCGATTGATTCAAACAACCTGAAATTTGAAGAAACAGAGATTACTGCACAAGCAAAGGGAACAGAACTCTGGAAATGCAGTGATTTTGATTTTTCAGGAGAGCTATGCAGCAGCAAATGGAAGAAAATAAAAAATATAATTCCGGGAAATGAATATTTTATAACTGTATATGACAAAACAGCAGGATTTGCTGAAACAGGTGTTGCAACAGTTAACACTGAAAAACCAATTTATCATCCTGATGAGATTGTTAACATATATATGGTTGTACTTGATAATTCTGGATTCCTGGTGACAAATGCTCATTTGAATCTTGAGATTACCTCTCCAAAAAATCAAAAGTATAATCTGAAAACACCCGGGGATATTAAAGAGATTAAAAAAGGAATATATCGGGCTGAATTTTCTCAAATTTCTGTTCCGGGAAATTATATAATGAAAGTTATTGCAAAAGCAGAAAATACTGACAGCGATCTTATAAGTTATTTTACTGTAAGGGATTCTTATGAGTTTGATATCCTGAGAAATAATCCTTTGACAATTGATCCCTGGAAAGGTCCCTTTTTTTCATCAATTAGCATAAGAACATATGTTGATGCATCTTATTTTTCTTTCACAGAAATACTGCCCTCATCATTTACAATACATGATTCCGGAACCGGACTTGTCACAAATCATCCAGACCATAAAGAAATCACATGGACTGGCCTTGAAAATGATTCAGAAGTCTATTATACTGCAAATTCTCCTCTTAAGACACCTGAACTCTATGAGATAGGGCCTTCAAGAATCAATTACGATGATAAGATATTTACTGAAGCAAGACCATGGTATCTTGCTGTTGATCCTGTATTAAATATCAATGCATCCGGCTGCAGTAAACATTCAAATGCAAGCTCTTCAAATACATTTGATGATGCCTGTTCTGATCCATATAATCTGAGCCTTGAAGATGGGAATTACCAGATTGCGGATGCACAGCAGGATGATTACTGCGGTATTGAGGCAGTCTATAATCAGGATCTTGAGGATTGTGCAAAAATCAACAGGGTCGATGTCTGCATAGACTGGTGGTTTACAGGGACAGTCCTGGAATGCCTTGGAGTGAATTTTACAGGAACCGGGACATCAGGAACATGGTATACAAGCCAGCTGAGCAGCTGTCCTGAAGCTAACGGGGATATGATATGCTCTGATGAGACATCTTATTTTGACTGGAACTGCAATTCATTTACAGGTGATAATGCAGCAATAAGAGCCCAGTTGAGAAGCCAGACAGACTCTTCCCACTGCATCTATGATGCAGTTTATTTTAATATCAATTATTCTGCATATCCGAATATAACCGGCAATATAACAAACAACGGGCCTGTAATACAAAGACACAATATCACTTTTACCGGAAATTGCACTGATCTTGATCCCGGTGATAATTTCCGGCTCATCGTATGCAACTCTTCAACTTCTGAATGCAATGCAACAACAGCAGGAAATGATCTTATATGTAAAGGAGAATTTACAGATTCAAATTCCCCCAATTGCACGTACACTGCAGGATATGATGATATTGGTTTACATACAGGCGATATAGGTACCTGCTGTGATGCTGAGGGAAACTGCAATCCTGTTCTTCATGATGTTGAGGACTGGCAAATCTTATCAGGAACCCCGGATCTTACAACAGAAACACAATTTATTCATTTTTCAGATGAATCTCCGTCTGAATCAGAAAACATAACAATAAATTCAACAATAAAAAATATCGGAAACGGGACAGTCTATAACATAACAATACAATTCTGGGATGAGCATCCTGACAGCAACGGGCTAAAAATTAACGGAAACAGGACAATAGATAAGATAATGGATAAAAAAAATAAGACAATAAATATAACATATAAATTCACAAGCCCGGGCCCTCATGAAATCTATGTATTAATTGATCCTGGAGAAGATATACATGAATCAAACGAAACAAATAATGAGATATATAAAGTTATCAATGTACCTTCCTGGCATATTTATTTTGGAAATTTATCCTCGCTGATTGTGCTCGGAGATGCAGAAAATAAGACAAAGATAACCTGGAATTCTGAAAATCCTTCGATAATCTATATTGTTGAATCCGGAACTGATATAAACTGGGATAACCTGCAGGCACTTACAAGAAACACAACTGATGAATATGAGTTCAATGATTTTGAAGAATTTGATGATATGCTAAACATGACATATTTTTCAGATTCTGTAAATAATACATTTACAATAAATTTCCAGCCCAAAAAAACAGTTTCTTTTGAAATTTATGACAGGACAATAAATAATGTACCGATAATCAATTCAACAAATTCGTCAACCTTTGTTACAGGAGTTTTGTGGGATACAAATGACGGAAACACCCATTACAACGGGACACAGGACATTGTATTTTTCACAAATTCAACAGAAAAAAAACAGGGAAAATACGGGACATATGATTATGAATTATCTGTACCCGCTCTTCTCAGAGAATACAAGCTAGGTTCTGATAAATTGACAATGTATGTTGAAATAAAGTAAGTTATCAAATTTTTCTTAAGCAAGATTTGATTATGAGATAATGTATATCAGACAAGAACACATATGAATTTCTGCTTGCAGAAATTTATAATTTACCATTTGATTCCGAAGTTCATGACTGGAAGATTTGAAAGATAAGGATTCACATTTTTTGCTTTTTTTAAGTTTTTAAAAAATCCGTTTGAATCATTCACTCCTACAAAAAATATCTCATCCATCTTTGTTTCAAGAATCAGCATATTCTCATAAAGCGCGCTTGCGATAAAAAGATTTCCGGAAAGTTCATTTTTGATCCTTTTCCATCTCATATAGCTCTTTGGGCTCCATGAGTTAAGCATGTTGATCCTTTTCAGCTGGTGCCAGCCAAACGCAAGATATTCTTCTCCTGTTTCAGGATTCCATTTCAGAACAATTCCGTTTTCAGTAAAATAGAGCCATTTCTCATATTCATAATAAAGATTCAGTCCGATAAAAAGAAAAATAATTCCATTGATAACATAAAAGAGAGCAATAAACAATTTCACTTCTTCAAAACTTTTAAAAGCCAGAGGGATAAGCGGGGTTAGCATAAGAAGAAACAAGGTAGAGATTATAACAAAAAGATTAAACAAAGACATCTGCTTATCTTTCCACAGGATACTGTTGTCACCCATTGTTGTTAGAAATTTAGAATATTGGGGTTTATAAAATTTTCTTTCATGGATGATGCAGTGTGTTATCTCGTAATTATTTCGCCTTGTTTATCATATCTTAAATACGTAGAATTTGTTTAATTCTATAATTAAAGAATTTTTCTATAAAAAAATATATATACATGCTCTTATAATTATATTATATTGGGGTGAAAATGGGATTTTTAAAAAATATCTGTCTGGACTTGAGTTTCCTTGATATCAGAAGACTCTTGAAAAAAAATAAAGAGTCTGAGGAAAAAACTGAAAATCAACAAATAAAAGAACAGGTTTCTCAATCTGATGAACCAAGACAGCCTCCCCGACTACCAAGATCTCTATTTGACAGAAAATCAAATCAGGTTGCACCTCCTGAGAAAGCACCCTCTACTCTTCCCGAGATATCTTATGATTTTTTCAAGAAACAAGGAAAAAAGAAAAACAAACAATCTCTTAAATCAAAACCAATCCAAAAACAAATAACAGAGGAAAAACCATTTGAAAAAATCCCTGTATCAGAGAATACATTTTTCAATAATCTTGTTTCAGATCTTAAAAAAGATTCTCTGGAATACAGGGATACAAAAAATGTTATTGTTGATGATCTGTTTTCTTCAATGAAGGAATTTTGGCAAAACAAAAAATATGATAGAGGCAATAAACAAAAATTAAATTTTATCAAAAAAGAAGTAGTTGACAGGATGCAGGAGCTTCATGAGCTTGAGGTCGAGTGGCAGAAATCCAAGATCACTCATGAAACTCTGGGAGATAACCTACATAAAAAAGAATTGGAAATTGAATCAAAAATAAGAGAACTTAAAAAGATCTTTCAAAAACACCATGCTCATATGGAGGTTAAACAGGAACTTTTTTTTAATGTAAAAAACGGCATGACAATAAAATCACTTTCAGAACTTAACGACAAGCTCCCTGAAATACCTGATGAAGTATTTTTTTTTCATGTTAATGAAAACAAAAATGATTTCTCTACATGGATAAATGATGTTTTTGGTCTCAAAAACCTGGCAAAAGACCTTTCTGGAGCAAAATCAAGAAATGAATTTTCAGAAATTCTTGAAAAACATGTTTCAGATGAGGATTTTTCCATTTAATAAAAACAATCAATTGATTTTTAAAAATATTTTAAATAATCAAATTTATTTTATTTTTGTTAAATAAACTCATTTTGAATTAATTTTCGATTTTTAAAACCAAATAATTCTTATGAAATTTGTGATAAAAGAAAAAATTTAAATATAACTTGGTATACAATAATGTATACTAAAATAAAAAAAGCAATATCTAGTATACAGAAATAATAAATAGATATTTTTGTATATTAAAATACACTTTAGCAAGCAGAAAAACATTAAGCAAGCAAGAGAACAATGGTAACCTTAACAGAGTTTAAAAAGGAGTGGGTAAAACTTGTTTTTAATGAGACCCCGACTAAAGTAGTTGTTAAGCAGGGATACCTCTATGATGATGGAGAATTCTATAAAGTGATCGGAGACAGATCAGAAACGCTTGTGCGCAAAGATAAAGTGATCAGTATAACTAAAAAATCTTTTAAAGGTGATACAAAATGATAAAAAAAGATAGATCAGGAATTAGAAAAATTTTAGCTGTATTTTCAGCATTCATCATACTATCAATATTTGCTTATGCAGCATCAGATGATGAGCCAATGCCACTAGAATCTCTCAATGCAACTGAAAACGAAAGGATAAATGTATCTCAGATACCACTTAAATCACATGATGCAGAAGCTGGTAATTTAACAAAATTGGTCCTATTCGGTAGATCTCAGACAAAGCACTGGCAGGGTTATTACGGAGACATCACAGGTACAATAACATTGGATGATGCTCAGAACTGGACATTATATGACTGGGACAATCCTGAGCCCAAAGGAGAGATATATGCAGTAGCAAACACTTCAGGTACAACACCCTCCTGGAGTACAGTCGAATGCTTTAATTATACTCAGGAAACAGCAGGAGCAGCATGGGCAAACGGAAACACTACACTTGACAGGTGGGAGACATATTACAACATGACGTGGAATGACGTTGACGGGATCAATGAGACATTCAATGTGACAACTCATCTTGGATTTTCAGTCGGCTCATATACAATAGATGCTGATTCTTGCCCTGCAACATATACGTATGTAAGTGATGCATATCAGCAGGACAAATTCAGTGAAATATTGCTCCAGACTGATGAAGCCCAGCTGGTCTTTGCAACAATCATTGAAAACGATGATGAAGCAAATAATACAGACCCTACAGGTTTTGATGATGTAGCGCATGACTTCCAGATGCTTGTAGCTGAAGACGGAACGAGTCTTAGTGCAGGTGAGATCAATGAGGATCCCACAACTTATTATTTTTACATAGATATAGAGTAAAAGAAAAAGATTTTTTCTTTTTTTCTATGTAAAAAAGACAGTAAAGCTATAACAGAGATCAACCAAAATGGAAAAAAAAATAAAACATCGGGATTTTCAGGCAATTCTTCTTGTTTTATTTTTATTGATAATTTATTTTTCAATTGTTATTGCAGCTGAACCTGAAGGAGGCACAATTGATTTTAAATCAAATTCAACAAAAAATATTACTCCTCCAAGTTCAAGAAATGACACAAAGGGAACAATTACAACTATTGTTATGACAGCCACACAACAAAACACAAAATGGAAAGCATATGTCGGAAATGTGACAGGAACTCTTGTCTTGAGAGATGCGGCAGATTACAGTATTTATGAATGGACATCAATCGGAGATCCGACAGGAGAAGTATATATAACAAGGAATGATTCAATAGAATGGTCAAATATCAAGTGTGCAAATTCAACAATTATTGACAGTGAGCAGGTCTTTTTAAATCATTCACCTACATCCCGGGATAATATCAACAATACTTTTTCAAATCAGGCCCATGATTCATTCTGGGTTGGTGACGTTACCGAAATTCAAAACAGCACCTGTTGGGGTACAGCAACCTGGATAAATGATTCTTCCCAGACAATTAATGAAGATTCACTGTTCCAGGAGATATTATTGTATGACAATACAAATCTTATATATACAACCATAATAGAACAGAATCTCCAGGGATACAGAAATGATTCCGCAACAACTTATGATTTCCAGGCAATACTTCCTGATAATGCATTACCCGGAAGCACCGGACAGGTAACATATTATTTTTATGTTGAGATCGAGTCAGGATAAAATGAAAAAAAATAAATTCAATAAAAAAACTTTAATGCTTACGATAGGTCTGCTTATCTGCTTTATCTTTTTATTCTCCTGGCTTTCCTTATTAAAGATTCCAAAAGCAACAAGTTATCTAGGGGCTGATATAAACCAGACACTAAATACAACTGTAAATATTACAAATGCACAGCCAGAAGTAAGAACCGTTGCAATGGATTCTCCTATTGATCTTGAGGCATACGGAAACAGAACAGTGTACTGCAATACAACTGTTTTTGACTGGGATAATGACACCCTTACTGTAAATGCCAGCTTTTACATTGAGGGCCTTACAGATCCATTTTCCTCTGTAGACAATAACAATAAGTATGATAATGTAACCTGCACCAGAACAAGTCCGCAGGACAGGGAAATGAATTATACCTGTACAGTTGACATGACTTATTACACTGACAACTCTTCGCAATGGAGATGCAATGTAACAGCAAAGGATGATGATAATGCAACTCACACCAATGTTTCGGATTATGCAGTAATAAATCCCCTGACAGCAATCTATGTTCCCGGAGTCCTTGATTTCGGGGAGCTTGCAGTAAACGATATATCTGATGATAAATTGGCAAATATAACAAATGCAGGGAATAGGAATATCAGCATTTATGTTGAGGGATGGGGTGCAGAAAAAGGAGACGGGCTTGCTATGAACTGTTCTTATGGTTCAATTGATTCAAGCTATGAAAGATATAATCATACACAGTCCGGATTGAGCTGGGAAACTGAATTAAAGGAAGTTACAAATGAATCTGTAAGGATTGATGGTTTTACAGTATTTCACAGGTTTGATGATTCTTCTTCCTCTGGGTCAACAAATTCAACCTACTGGAAATTAAAGATTCCGGCTTTTGCAGGTGGTATTTGCAATGGAAAAATATTATTCACTGCAGAGGATGACGGAACCTGATTTTTTGAAATGAGAAAATTAATTCATAATTCTGTTTATTTTATTTTTATAATAATTTCGATTTTTATCCCTGTTCTGGATCTTTTTAATATCCTTCCTGGAGATATAAGTCTCTTATCTAAAATATTGAATTGGATTCTTATAGGAATATTGGTATATCATTTAAGTTTTATAAAAGTTCTTTTTGGAAAAAAACAGTATAAAAAAATAAAAGATTTAAAAATAAAATATTATATTCTGGACATAGCAGTCCTCCTGAGTTTCTATATGTTTAATATTTCTGATATAATTTCTTTTGTCTTAAACCATAAAAAAGAGTTTTTCTATTTTTCCAGGTTTGCCGGAATTATCTCAGGAAATTATATTTTTATTGAGATGTTTTTTTTTAATATTGCTGCAATTTTCCTGATTTGTGTTTCACTGGTTCTTGGTTTTAGGGTGAAATTCGGAAAGGATTCATTGATGTCTCTTCTTCATGAGGATATTTTGCCAGGGGGATTTGATAAGAGATTGTTTAGAAGCCTTTCAGTTCTTTTTGTATTGTCAGGAATCTATATAACCTATTTCAGCCTTGTTTTAGAATGGTTCTCTCTTGTTCTTGATCTTCCTTTTACTCTTGCCGGAATTTTTTTAATAATTTATACATTCAAGAACAAGCATAAGATAAAAGAAAACCAGATAGTTGAAAAATTGACTTTTTTTTCAGAATTTTTTGAAGAAAACCTATTGGTTTTTTTTCATAAAAAAGAAAAAATAATGTTTACTTTTTCAGGTCTTTTAGTTCTTCATCTTTTCACAGATATATTTAATTTTTTACTGCCCTTTCTTACAGGAACCAGGTATAACCTATATTCCGCAATTCTCCAGAAAAACTTCTGGGTAGGAGATTTTATTATTAAAGATTTGTCCCTTACAAATATTTTATCTATATTCTGGATTTATTTTCTAATTCTTTTTTTTTTTATCTGTCTTCTGCTTTTCCCAATATATCTTTGGTACATCTCACTGAATAAAGAAAAACTGAAAATTTCAAGATGGGCTGTTTCACTTTTCTTTTCTTCATTAGTAGTTATCTTAATAAAATCAAACATATATTTTGATAGTCTTGGAACAAAGCTCGGACTGACAGGTGTTTATTTTTATTTTTCAAACAAGGCATCATTTCTTCTGGGACACAATTATCTCTCAATACTCACATTAACAATCTTTGTTATGATATTTACAATGATAAGGTATCATACTTTAAAAAAAATTATTGAAATTATTGTAATCATAGCAATATTAATAGTTTTTAGTGAATATACATTGAAATTTTTCAAAAGCATCTTATTTTTTTATTTTGAATCAATTAACACATTAATTAACAATAATATGTTTTTCATACTTGTTTTCATAATAATATTTTTTTTATGCTCAGTCATCTTTTATCTTGGTTCATATTTTGTTTTTATAAGCCAGACCATATCAACAATTAAGAGATCATATTTTTAGAAAAATAATCACGCAAGCTCAATCCAGAAAAAATAAGGAGTAGACTGCTCTCCGGGAAGATCCTTTTCAGGTACAATCATCTGGAAATCATAGTTTTTGAAATTAAAACCCTGCTCTTCATCATGCAGAAGAGTTGTATATATAAGGTTAGTTTTATCAGTCAAAAGCACTTCCTGGAACAATGCATCTTCTGTTACTGTCTGCTGAGTATTGTTGACCCAGGTAGCAGTAGATCTGCATGTGCTGTTTTCAATATAAGTTGTGCCAACATAAAATTCCTTGTGTATTTCATATTCAAACGTGTTGTTTATGCTGTCTTCATTAGAGAAAGTATGATTCATTGCAGTCTCCTCACCAGAGATTATTGTGTGATTTGCACATTCTATGCTGTTCCAGTCCACAGAATCATTTCTTGAAGCATAGACCTCTCCTGTGACAGTTGTCAATGACCAGTCATAGATAGTATAGTTATCTGCATCATCAAGAGTGAATTTTCCTGAAATATTACCTACATATGCTTTCCATCTGGGATTTTGGGTCTCGCCATAAAGTATGAGGGTTGTAAACGTCCCGCCCGAAGTATTTACAAATGATGCAGGTTCAGAGTCTTTAGTCTCTGAATTGCTGTACGGAATCATGGCACCTGTAGGCTCAATTGCATAAGAGATTCTGAATAAGATTGCAAAAAAGACCAGGATAAATCCTAATATCCGGATTAATCTCTTATTTTTCATTTTTGTTCAGAGCTCTTTTGTATGTTGTCCAGATTGTCTGGTAATGTTTGCAGAGAAGATCTGCGATTTTATTGTAGGAGAGGGTCTTTTTTTCTTTAAGAAACAGAACAATATTTTCCAGCACACTGTAATTTCTTCTCTTAAAAATATCCAGGGGTATAGATATTTCAGAATCTTTAATTACAAGTTTTTTCAGGAATTTTTTTTTAGAATTAGAATAAGTGCTCCATATTGTCCTGTCATCCCTGTTAAGTTCCTGTGCTATCTCATGGTAGCTCATATCTTTGTTCTCTTTTAGAAATTTTACTATTATCTCAAGAGAACTGAGGTTAGGGGTCTTAAAAACAGAGATTGGTACAGAAAGGGATTCTTTTTTTATGATCCCGAGAACCTCGTCTGTAGAGAGCTGATACTTATCTTTAAAATAAGCATCCACAACTTCTAATGCTTCTACAATCTTGTCATTTTTCAGTTTTTCTTTCAGAAAAACCCCTCTCCCTTGATGCATCAATACTTAATAAGTAAGAACAAGTATATAAATTTTATTATATAATAAGTATAATTTACTTAAAAATTAATAATAAATACTTATTATGTAAGAAAAAAATATGTTTTTTTTAGTAGATAGTATGGGAGCTGATAAAATGAAAATGCCATTAGTTACTTAGTCTATACTGTACACTCTTCTTCTACACCGCACATGCTCCGCACACCACACCAGCCATACTTCCTGACCACACCCCCGGCCACAACGTTACATACTCTGACTGACTCCAAACACACGAGCAGAATAGAAAATTTTTTTCAAAAATTTTCTATACAAAAAGTATATATTTGAGATGTTTCTCAATTGTAATAGATGAAAAAAAAAGGTATTGAATCTGTGGAGCAGTGGATGTGGATTATTGCGGGCCTTGCAATAGCAACCCTAATTATTATTGGAGGGTACAGCATTATTTCTCAGTTAGTTGCAGACAAACAACTTAAAGAAACAATGGATACTTTCAATAATTTAAAAAACAGGATACAGGATCTGTGTTATAGAAATAAAAAATCACAGGAAATTCACTACATGAAGATCAGCGACATTGTAAAAGAGATCTCTGTAAGAAACAGCACAACCATGAGGACAGGCAACGGAACAATGCTTTGTATTGAAATTGAAGACAAGAACCGGGAATGCCAGCAATTAAAAAACTGCGTATATGATCTTGTTCCTATAAGATTCCAAAAACAGCAAAACATATTTTCAACAATCCAGAAAGCGCTTGGCAGCTCAAGATCTGCAAAAATTGCTGTATTGATAACAAAAGGGACATTTGATAAGGTTTTTGTTACCTGGACAGAAGTGTTTTCAGAAGACCAGATCGGATCCGAAGTGAACAAAGAGATTTTCTCTAAAACAAAGCAATATGTAATTTCATATGAATACCACAAATTAATCAATGATATAAAAGAGATAATACAGGAAGTTTCAGAAATTAAGACAAGTTCAGTGAATAAAAACCTCGATTTTCCTACAGAAGTTGAAAAAATGTATTTTTTTAACCTTTCTGAAGAACTTAAAGAGCTTGACTATAAGGAAAATCTTAATCTTCATGAAAAAATAAAATCATATGATGAATCCAATTTATTTTTTATACAGGAAAGGGGAGCACTTAAATCCTACCGGATTGAAGGATTGGATCTGCAGGAGCCGAATTATCTGTGCGTCAAAAATATCGACGGGAGGATGAGGCTTAATTTTGAGAGCACGGGAAATGGAGTAAATATATTAACCCGGGATTCAGACTCAGACTGCACTTATCCTGTGATTGCAAGAGAAGTTGCAACTTATCTTGAAAAAGAGTCCTCAGAAGAATTTGAACAGGAGATGGAGTCATTAAAAGAATCAATAGAAAATGATTTTCCCGAAGTTTCAATTGATTATGAGCTGGATTATGATCCTGTTGAAGATAAGACCAAAGCAAGTATCAAATTCTCATCCTCACTGGATGCTGAGAATTTCAGATTAATTCATTTTATCCCGAAGTGTATGCTTCAGCTGGCTGATGAATTGTCTTTTAGTTATGAAGGAAAGCAGCCGGAGGAGATAGAGATATTGAGGGAGGATCCATTGATAATGTGGCACTTTAATGAAATTGATCTTGAAAAAACTTCTATAAATTATGAAAAGAGCGGCAAGGTGGATGAATTCTGCGAGGAACTTCTCACTAATTTTTTAGTATCTGTTAGGAGAAGGGATGGCTTTTTCGGAAAGCATAAAAAACCAGGCATTTACAAATTCGATGATTCAGATTTTGATGAGGAAAAAAATTATGAA
Organism: Candidatus Woesearchaeota archaeon; assembly: GCA_014729915.1. Classification (GTDB taxonomy): domain Archaea; phylum Nanobdellota; class Nanobdellia; order Woesearchaeales; family GW2011-AR15; genus WJJD01. The sequence goes on from WJJD01000058.1 coordinate 57,347, forward strand.
GATTTATATCCTGATGATTTGGACAATGATGGATTTCCGGATGAATGGGAGGATATGTATGGGTATAACAAAAGGAATAAGAATGATCCCGGAGAATCTTCTGATCATGATAGTGACGGCGCAGATTCAAGAGCAGAATACAATCATAACATGGATCCGAAAAATCCCGATACTGACGGAGATGGTATACTGGATGGAGCAGAGATTCAGGAAGAAGAATAGGAATGCAGGCAAAAAAATTATAAAGGAGAATACCATTAATCTTAAAAAAAGGGGAAATAAATGATATATGACAGGAATCAGTTTGTTTTTAATATTGTCCTTTCTCTATTGCTGATTATCATGATACTTGTATGCGGATTTTTTGGATACAAATTCATACAAATCAAAAACCAGATGGAAGATATCAATACCAATCTTGAAGAGATTGAAAAAAACCAGCATTATACAAATTATATACAGGCAAGTCATCAGGACATAAGATTTCAGTTGTCTCCTGAAGGATTTTTTATATATGGAGCTGATGATTACGGGACTTTGCAGGGACCATCAATGCAGCCGTCCATCTTTGACAGCCATACTCTCATCCAGGTAAAATATACTGATCAGAATCTCTCAGAAGGCCAGATTGTAAGATACTATGACTCTGAAAGGACTCCTGTAATCCACAGGATAAGGGGAGTATACAATAACACAGTGAAAGTCCAGGGAGACAACCTGGACCAGGATGAGATTATTGAAAAGAACCAGATAACTCATCTCATTCTCGGAGTACTTTTTACATAAAATGGATCTTAATGAGCTTGATGTCTGGTATGAAAACCATAAAAAGCGGTTAGAAGAAGAATACAGAAAAAAACTAAGGAACCATAAAAATAAAAAAAAAGCAAAACAGGAATTTTCTGAAAAAATTAAAAAACTTCATAAGAAATACATTAAAAAAAGCGAGAAGATAATAAAGGCCAGCCAGAGAAAAAAGGGATTAAAAAGAAAGTTTCTTAAAAAGACAAAAGGGATAAGGCAAAAAATTAACAGTATCAAAGAAAGGTGTGTGAAGGAACCTGAACAGGAGACAGAATAATAAATTTTTTAAACAACTAAATAAATATTCAATTTTAATGAGAAACGCCTCATATAAAAAAAAGATAAAGAAAAAAATATACCTTCAGAATATTCTTATTCTGATTTGTGTTGTCCTTCTGGGATACTTGGTTTATGCTAAGTTCAGGCCTGAGATTGTAAAAGTTCCTGTAAAAGATGACTGCGGGCCTATAGGAAACACGATTTCACACCTGATTTCTGACAATGAAGACTGTGTGAATGCCTGCTCTTCTGCATGCAAATCATTTGGCCACGTATATTATAAGAGCAAATTTATCTATAATAATGAAGTAAGATGCAACAATTGCACTTGTCAATGTAAAAAAATTTAAATAAGTCTGAATAATTGAGAAATAATAAAGTGAGGGGAAACTGTTTGAATTTAAAAAAATTAATAATAATTCTATTTATTTTTATTGCAATACCTTTTGTTTCAGGACTTGAACCGGAGCAGATAATTTCAAACTCAGCTGACTGGCAGGATGTATATTCCACAATGCTTTATTCTGAATTGACAGGAAAATCATCCTATTTTTTAGTAAGTTCCAGGCATTCAACACTATTGATAGGTCAGTTGTCAAAATCACAAAAAAATACCTGGGTGATTAGTTCTGAAAAAAATCCTTATGTAGTAAGCTATAAACCTGTACTTGAATCAAAGGGATTTGCTGTTGAGGAATTTGAGTACTCAAATGTCAATCTTGAGATGGCCCGGAAGATAGAAAATATAACGAACTTCATAGTTCTGGATGATTCATACGGATATAATGCAATATCAGTAGCTCCTTATGCTGTTCTTACTGATTCTTATGTCTTGTTTGCCGACAGAAAAAATATCAACCTCATCTCAAATTTCTTAAACACCCGGCAGGTAGAGAGTCTGCTTATTTACGGCCAGGTGGACAGGGAAGTTAAGGAAAGGTTGAGTGTTTTTTCTCCGGAGACAATTAACAACGGAGACAGGTTTTTAGACAACCAGGCAATAGTTGATAAATACCAGGAAAAACACATTGAAGTCTATGGGGAGCCAAAAACCCAGGTCATCTTGACAAACGGGGAATTCATTGAGCAGGAAATTTTATCAGGAGTGGAGCCGGTTGTCTTTATCGGAAGAGCAAATGTGCCGGATCAGGTCCGTGAATATATAAAAAACAGCGATATTGAGATAGGAATACTGATTGGAAATGAGCTTATCGGCTCAGCAACATTTATCAGAAGGCAGCTCGGAATAAGTGTTTTTGTAAAATTTGCACAGAGTGCAAGAACACCTTCAGGCCCTATTTCTGCAGTTGAGGATCTTGACAGGTTTTATCTTCCAAGATACATTCTAAGCCTTGATTTATACAGGGTGAGATACAACAAGATGAATAACCAGGTTTATGTTACATACCAGAATAATGTTGCCTTATCATCATACCTAAAGGGTACCATTACATTAAGATATGAAGGAGAAACTCAGACTGTTGGGGATAGTGAACCTGTTTTTATTGACAAGAACGAATATAAGACAATTGTGTATGACATTGATCCTGTAAGCGCAGAACAGATCCGGGCAGAAGTCTTTACTATTTATGGCGAAAGCAGGAAATCATTAGAGTATACATTAAGAGAGACAGTTGATGTTGAGACAGTAAATATCCTTGATAATTCTGAAATAGAGATTGTAAATGTAAGGTATGACAGGAGAAAAGGAGAGTTTCTCATTGATATAAAAAACACAGGAAATGTTGATGTGTTTGTTGATCTGGAGTTAGTTGATATTCTGATAAATGATGAACTCAGGACATTTGGTCCTGAAGAAGTTTCTTTCATAGAAAAAGGAGAGGTTGAGACAATCATGGTGGAAGTTGAGATGGCTGAAGAGGATTTTGAGAACAACCCCAAAGTAAGGCTTACAGCTTATTACGGAGAAAGGGAAAGAAACCTTGTAAATGTGATTTCAGGCGAATATGATTATTCATTTACTGGTTTTGGTTATCTTACTGGCCGGCTCATAAAGGATATCGGCGGATCAGCAGTCACATTCGGTCCGATAATCATAATTCTTCTTCTTTTGATATTGATTATAGGCATGAAAAAGAAATGTCCCGACTGCAATGAAATCAACTCATTAAGAAGCAAAAAATGCAAAAGATGCGGCAGAGAGATCTGAATAAATAAGGTATAAACAACCTTTCATATTTAAGGAAGCAGATACAAAGATTGGTTTTATTTTACCTCAAAATTTGCTTAAGCAAATTTTGATAAGGGTTTAAAGCCCCGAGCTTTAGGTCGTTTTGTTCTTTGAAAAAATTTAAATTGCGGCTTCGCCGCAGTATGTACTGCGGACGAAGTTGCGCAATTACTAAAGACCATTAAACTAGTGTTAACTTTCTTCCGCGGAGGCGAAAATTGATAAATACATAGTTGAGTCGGTTAAGCCACAAAGTTGGAACAAATTTTTGGCATTTGGAATGGTGTCCAAAATATAAATATAAAATGATGAGGAAGTATGGAAATAAAAATCTTGTAAAAGCAGCAATAAGAAAATTTGCCAAAAAACATGAGATTAAAATAAACTATATTGCTGTTTTACCAGAACATGTTCATCTATTGTGTACATTGCCAAGAGGAAAGACAGATTCTTGGGCATTTCATAAACTTAAAGGAGGTTCAGCTTACCTAATTTTCAAGAATAAAGAAAAATTTCGTCTGCGATATCCGCAAGGGCATTTTCGGTCCCCCGGGGGTGTGTGCAGTTACAGGTGGAAACAATGATCTAACTGATATAATTGTTTATATTAAAAAGTCAAGAAAAACGTCATGGTGTTTTGTAAAATTAAACACTCCACGTAAAGCCCTGCCATTTATGGCAGGGAGTAAGTCACTAAGTGGACTGATGAATACTATTATTTTTTTAGCATAAAAGAGTTTCCGAAGATAAATCTTGCCAATCCTGAGGCGAGGCTGTACATAATTAAGGCTTCAAAATACCGGCTCAATTGCTGTCCTGACGGATACCGGCTTGATCAGGTGATTTGTCCAAACCCTAATTTCTGGAAAGAAATTAACTCAGAGATAAAAAAGGATTTTACGGAAGCAGCACTTATCGGGGAAGCCCGGATGAAAGGAATAAAAATTTGTGAACTTAAAACAATCAATCATAATAATACAAAGCCGTTATTCAAAATTTGATAACAGGTTTTTTCTTCCCTCTTTTTAAGACGATCATGATATGGACCGTATCTTATTTTTATGTAATGGAAAAAAAAGTTAAAAATCAGGGATATGTCCCCGGGATTTCGAATATGAAACAAAGAAAAAAATTTTTTCAGCAGTCTTCAATCTGAGTGATATCTGCTGAATATGCCCTATCTATACAGTTATAAGTTGTACCATCTGCTGATCTTATCATCGGAATTATCTGGACCTGCCTTACTCCATTAAGGCCTGCGGTACTGTAAGTGAAGTTGAAGATGTCACTCTGTCCTGAAGTCAAAGCATATCCTGTACTTGAGTTTGTGTAAATATCATCATTTCCGATGACCTGGAAAAACATATCTACAATATTTCTTGATCCTCTGTTAATCAATGTTGTTTTTATAGTATTTGTGTCCTTGCACACATCATAAACATCATTGATAACCATAGGTTTTAATACAACTTCTGTTCCGCATTCGAGTTTTACAGTCTCTCCTCCGATTTTGTCTACGCTCTCTTCTGTCATCCCCCGAAGGAATACTGAGATGAAAGCACCTACTGAAACAACAACTAATACAAGAATAATTGCTCCTAAAAAAGTTGAGACACCTCTTTTATCATTCATGTTATCACCTTATAATCTAAAATATTTCATTTTAAGTATTTAAATATTTCTGATTTATTTTTCAAAAATGAAATATATATTTCTAAAATAAATAATATTTTTTAAAAAAGAAAATATTTATATAAGAAGACTTTGTTAATATACTGCATGGAAAATTTTTTTAAGGGATTGATTGATAAAAAAACATTAAGGATTCTAAATCTGCTTTTTGAACACGGAGATGACCTTTGGCACATAAAAAAGATTTCAATAGAGTCAGAAGTGCCCTTATCAACCACCTTTAGAATAATAAAAAAATTTTTGAGATTAAATATTGTTGAAAAAAGTCTTGTCGGGAAATTAAAAATATATAAGCTGGCAAAAAACAAAAAAACAGACTATTTAAAAAGAGTTTTAAAATGAAAAAAATAATCTTAGTCTTTTCAGTAATTACTTTTTTATTATTATTTATCTTTTCTTCCCTTTTGTTTTTTGATGAATTGAAACTAATTAATAACAGGATAACCGGCGCAGCTGAGCTGGATACTGCTGTAATCATAATAAATGTGAGTTCTGCTGTATGCTCCTCTAATTTTTCACAAGGTTATAATCTTGTATCAATACCCTGTGTTCCAAAACCTGCACCAGTTTCAGAAGTTTTAGAATCAGTTGAAGAAAACATTGTATCTATCCATCATTATGTGCCTTCCTCCGCAGATCCCTGGAAAACATATAATCCGGAGCTTCCTTCCTGGGCAGTGCAGGATTTAACTGAAATTGACAGGAAAAAATCATACTGGCTCAACCTGGATTCAAACGTGACATTTCAGTTGAATTCAAGCACAGCTTCTCCAAATTATATTTATACAAAACAGGGGTGGAACATGATAGGCTATCCCACATTGACCCCTGTAGAAATTGGTGAGGCATTGGTTTCAATCAATCAGAGCTATGATATCCTATATTCATACAACACTTTAAACAATTCCTGGGAGGAATATACCTGGAACAGCAGCAAATCTTCAGAACAAAATATTATCAATATGACTCCATATACAGGATATTGGATCAAAATGCTTAGAAATGAGACACTGCTCATAGACTGGTAAAAAATGAAAAAATACATCTTAATATTAATTGCAATCATATTTTTGCAGATGAATGTTTCAGCACAAATTCCGGCATACAGGGACCTTCCATTTCTTTCAACAGAATTTTACGGTACTGCAACAGTTTATGATCTTAACAGTACAGCCTTTGAAGCCGGCACAAGAATAGATGCCTATGCATATGAAACATTATGCGGTACATTTTATATAGAAAATGAAGGCTATTACGGATCATTGACCTGCAGAGCAGACGATAATAACACTAATGAGACAGAGGGTGCACTACAGGGCCAGAATATAATATTCAGGATAGATAATCAGACAACTCTTAGCTCAGGAGATACAGTCTGGTACCAGGGGGAATTCCAGAGGGTTGATCTTGCATTGGCTCCCGGTTGCCCGAACGGGTGGTGTGAAATAGGAGAGAGCTGCGTTAATTGTCCGGAGGACTGCGGGGTATGCCCCCCTCCGGGAGCAGGCCAAGGAGGAGAAGGAGGAGACGGGGAAGGAGGTGATTCAGGAGATTCAGATAACAGTGATGAAGAGGATGGAGGTGCCGGCGAGGATGAAGGAGATTCTGCAGCAGGTGCCGGTTCAGGTGATATCAGTTTCAGAGAAGGAAGAGATACAATGCAGAATCTTTCCATGGAATTATGCAAAGAAGACTGGTTCTGCACTGCCTGGATTCCTGACCCCTGCCCTATTTCAGGAGAGCAGACAAGAAACTGCACAGATATCAACAATTGCAATACAACTTTTACAAAACCAGAAGAAAAACAGAACTGCACATATGAAGGGACATGTTTTGATTATATATTAAACCAGGATGAGACAGATATTGACTGCGGGGGAAAAATTTGTGAGGGATGTGAGAATGATAAAAGATGCAAAAAAGACAGAGACTGCGTTTCGGGATTCTGCAATCCTTTTGAAGAGGTCTGCAGAACCCCTGTCTGTGATGACGGTATAAAAAACCAGGGGGAGCAGGAAATTGACTGCGGGGGTCCCTGTCCACCATGTCATCCTGAAGAGATGCCGATTCTTGAACAACCCGGAAGAATCATCCGATTTGTCGTGGCAGGATGCGGACCGTTCCCCTGGGGCATATTGATGATATCTTCAGTTGGCATATTATTATGTTATGTTCTTGGTAAAGTCTATATAAAAAGATATCAAAATAAAAGGAAATTTACCAGGCTGGATAGACTTGATAAGCTGAATAAAAAATACAGGATGGAGCGTTATCTAAACTTGTTTATTATAAATGGGATACTTGTTATGTTGTCTATTTGTTTATACTTATATTATTTCTGCGAGATCGTGGTATGGATATTTATCATGGTGATGCTTATAATTCCTTTAATTACAGGCTTTACAATAAAGCTGCTTGTCTATGATGAAAAACGAAAACAGGAAAGATTCAGGAGACTGATAATATCGCATGAAGAAGAGTTAAGTAAAATTATCAGGTTAAAGAATACCCAGATAAATGAAATTGAAAAAGATATAATAAACAGATTAGAAAAAATAATTTTTTCAGGTTCGTTAAAACCTGCGATGAGAGATCATCTGTCAAGGCTCCTCAAACTTATCAAAACCCACAATAAGATGGATATTTCAGATCCTGATCTTGAAAAAAATATGATAGACAAAATTGATGAGATAAAAGACAAAAATAACTCCAAAAACAAAATACTCTCACAGGCAATGGATTCTCTTAATCTGTTGAAAAAAATTTTTAATGATAAGGCCGGTCAGGAAAAGGAATTGGGAAAAGACGAGAAAATTGAAAAAAACATTGAAGAGGGAAGCCAAAATAAAGAAAATAAAGAAATGGATAATCTAAAAAAAAACAAAACACATAATTCGGACTATTTTGATGATATTGACGAAAAAGCAGATAAACAGATACTAAAACTCGAAAAAAAACAGATGGAAAAGCAGCTAGAGCGGGAAGTGGAAAAAAGGCATACAAAAGAACTTCAAACAAAGAAAAAATATGATTATTCAAAAAAAGCAGAAAATCCATTTAAGATAATAAACACACGAATAGCAAATACAATAAATGAGCTGATAACAGACATAAAAAACATGAACGAATCAGATTATTATTTTCACAATAATGAGCTCAGGAATGACTTTTCAGAATGGATAAGCGGAGAATTCGGGTATGGTGCACTGGCTGAAAAAATTAATCATATCAAGGCAAGACAGGATCTTCTTAAAATTCTGGAATCTTCTGGAAAGTATGTAAAAGACAAAAAAACTGGCAAAAAACTATTCAGGCTCAATAGCGGTAAAACAATAGAGACTATAGATGAATTAAAAAATGAGTTAGGGAAAATGGATGATCAGGAATTTTATTTGTATGTGAATGAATTAAGAAATGAATTTTATTATTGGATTAAAAATAAATTGGAAAAAGATAAACTTGCTGAAAAACTAAGATATGTGAAAACAAAGAAGGAAATGATTGAAATCTTAAAAACATACTAAAATCTAATAAAACTGAATGCAGCCTTCTGACCCAGGTATAAGATAACAAGGGTTGTCACAATACCATTTTCAATACTTAATGTAATTGATAAAGCATAAAGACCGCATAATATATCTAAAATGCTTGCAGGATCTTTTGAGAGTATTGTAAACACAACACCCTTAAATAAAAGATAAGATCCTATTAAAAAAAAATATATTTCCCTGATTAAAAAAAAATTAGAGAAAACAAGAACAAGAGCACAGAGCGCATCAAGAATTCCAAGCATCTTTATAAGGATCATACCAAAAAGAAAAAATATAAGATATTAAAAAACTTCTTTTTTACATATGTTCAACAGCTTCTTTGATAAAGGGAATGACTGCCTCAGCTTCTTCTTTTGTCATCCTGCCGAGTTTCGCATATCTGAATTCATCCTCATTAACAATATTCTGTCTGCTTATCTGTAATTTTGGCGTCCCCTCATTGTATGAGAAAACACTGACGATGATTTTTGTATCTGCAAATTCTTTTTCATCTGAAAATAACTCTTTATCTAAACTTTTGTCAAATGCCATAAAATTTCACCTCGAAATATTAATTTTTTAAAAAAAAGAGGTTTTTTAAAAACTTTGGGTAATGGATTAATCAAAAATCCATAAGTCAGGTATTTCCTATTAACGGGAACAAAGGATTGCCTTTTTCAAACAATATAAATATATATATCCTCTATATTACTTGAAATATGAAACTCGCATTTGCGACCGGTCCTTATGCCCAGTCAGAGGATTCTTTATACATCTTTCTAAAAGAAGCTTTAAGCCGAAACCACAAGGTTTATCTCTTTATTTTGGATGATATTTATACAAAAGACAATCATATTTTTGCTGACCTGATGCTGCTTTCGAAAAAAAGATTCGGCATAGACAATAATCAAAGATATAAATTTGATAAAAAAGTTCCCATGCAGCTGGGGTCAATGAACGCAGTTTTTTTAAAAAGAGATCCGCCTGTTCCTGCAGATAAACTTGAAATGATAAAAGATCTCGGCAAAAAAGTTTTTGTTGTAAATGATCCCGCAGGCATAATAAAATATAAAAGCAAGTCTTCTCTTGAAAGATTTTCAGAATTCATGCCTGAGACCTTCTTTTCAAAAGATGTCTCATTTCTTAAACAAAAAATCAATGAATTAAAAGATTGTGTACTAAAACAGGACTTCAGCTATGGTGGTCTTGGTATCCATCGTATATATGAGAAGAACAATCAATATTTTCATAATCATCTGAAGATAAAAAATCAAAAAATACAGCTGACTCCTTTTCTTAAAAAACTGACATTAGACGGGACAAAAAAATTGACACTTGTCCGTTTCCTCAAAAATATAGACCAGGGAGATAAACGGATAATAATTCTTGACGGAAAAATTCTTGGTGCTATACTAAGAAAACCCTCAAAGGACTCATGGATATGTAATATCACTTCAGGAGGGGTTGCGGGAAAAACAACAATTACAGAGGATGAACAAGAAATGATTAAAAAAATATCTCCTGTCCTTACGCAGGACGGAATACATATTGCAGGATTTGACACTCTGGTGGATGACAGCGGTAAAAGAGTATTATCAGAAATAAACACAACCAATGTTGGAGCGTTTCATATCCTGAACAAAACTTATAATTTAAAACTAGAAAAGAAAATTATTGATTGGTTAGAACACGAATCTTTTTAAATCTTATATTTTTCATTCTTTAACCCTCATTAAATAGAATACATTAAAATGAAGAGAAAAAAGAATGAAAAGTCAGTTCTGCTGCCTCGGATGGATTGTCTAAAAAATAATAATGAGAATATTATATATTCCTCCATAGATATATTTATATATCAGTATAGTTTTTTATATACTAATATAAAGTAATGTAAATCAAAAGGTAAAGAAAATGTGCAGAATGGTTATCGGGATCGGAAATATAGACACAAAAAAATTAATTGATGATTTCAGGTATATTGCTCAGGGAAAAAATGAGCTGCATGAAAAAAATCCATATTACGGAAAACTAATGCATGATCATGGCTGGGGTCTTGCCTACCTGAACAAAAAAAATAAATGGGTCATATATAAGTCAGTCAACCCGATATATGAGGATAAAAACCTAAAGGAATTTACAGATATCGACACACAGGCCTTGATAATACATGCAAGAAAAGCGACTGCGGGAAACAAGACTATACCTAATACTCAGCCTCTGTTTTTCAAAAATCAGGATCAGGAATTTTTATTCGCCCATAACGGAACAATCAACGATCAGTTTGATATTAAAACTAAATATCTTGAATATGGAGATTCAGACACAGTAATGTGGTTCAATAAGATTCTTCTGGATGTCAACAAGGAAAATGAAGTCAGGATTGAAAAACATTTGTATTCATTAAAAAACTTCACTTCAGCAAATTTCTTTTTTGTAACTCCTGAAAAAATCTTTGTAGGGCAGTATTACAGAAAGGATCCAAAATATCATACAATGAAATTATTTAAGGAAAATTACGGATTAATAATATCTTCAGAAATACTTCCACATCTTAAAAGTAAAAACTGGAGTGAGATTCCCAACAGGAGCATTTTTGAGATTGATTATAAAAAAAAAAGGGCAATGGTTAAAAAACGGATTTCTCAGACATCTTCCGTGTGATCAAGAGATTCTTGAATAGTTTATCAGAAAGTTTTATAGATAATTCCTCAGCTGTTTCCTGTGTAATTCTTTTATAATTAGTATATCCCTGTTTTTTCTTGACATAATCAAGAATCTCATCAGAGGTTGTTTTTCTTTTTTCAAGTATCTCCTTAAATTCCTGTAAAATTAATTTGTTATTATCAATTACGTTCTTATCAAGAAAATCAACAAGGGATCCGCAATACTCTCTTATCTTCATGCTGTCAAGACCTTTAACTGCGGATTTTTTCTGGAGAACATTCCTGAGATAATCTGCCTGGGGAACATAGAGCTTATCTGATTCTAATTTGAATGGATTTTTATTCCCGATTTTATCAGGAATTATCTTTATTTTGTTTTTATTAATATATCTTATGAAATTTTTCAATATCCCGCACAACCCTGCAACCTTTTTAACGGAATTCATATCACATCCCCTGCTTTCGATTGTGCCGTGAGCAGTAACTTTTACAGGTTTCCATGAAGAATCAAGGATTGAAGTTCCGTATTTTGTGAATTTATTAAAAGAAACATCATGCTCATTTAACAATTTTTTCCATTCCGTACTTCTTTTCCGGATAGAATTTTTAAGTTCATTAAATTCCAGAGAATACTTATTTAATGTCCCGAAATCAGGTTGCCTTGCATAAAGCGAGTTCTCATATTCGAAAAACTCCTCTCCCCTGTATGCAATTATCCTGGAATCCTTGCCGAGATAGTTCCCCTGATAATACGGGGATGACTGCATAAAAGTTGTTATTGCTGGATCAAGTGCAATAAAAAGATTATTTACATTAAGGACTTTATGCTTATCCCTCTCTTTTATATCAGGGTAGAAGAATTTTATATTCCTGTTAAATGTTCTTCTTGGAAGCGAATAATGATAGTGAAAACCGATGCATCTTCCGGCTGTCTTCCAGTTCTCTTTTCCAAGAATTTTTTCTTTTGCATAGTACCTGGGTTCTTCCCTCATTTCAGGGGAATTTTTTCCGGGATATGAGCCGTAGTAAAACAGGCTTAAGTCCTGTTTATCAATATCATATATCAGATTTTCAAAATCATCAAAAAAATTGCTGAATACGTGTCTTGAGGAAAGATGCGGGAATGTTGCAATCTCTAACATATTTTTTCCGCATTCTTTCTTTAATTCAGTGTTTGTCAGATTTTTTTTAAATTCTTCAAGAACTGAATCTGCTTTATTAACAATCCTGCCTTCATTATCAATAAGAAAGAATTCAAGTTCGATCCCGAATGTCCTATGGCTCGGTGGATAACTGATAGGAGTCATGTATCTCTGAAACTTCAGGATTGTTATAAATGTTTGCTCATATTGTGCAAACCCGGTGAATCTCTGATTCTAACGTGTCTTTGACCATTCACATACTCACCTCTTTCCCTTTTTTATTAAATTATTAAAATATCTTCCCGACAAATATCATAAAAATAATAAATATAAATTTATTTATAAAATATTAAAAATATAGTAAAGTATAAATATAAGATATATTATAAATATAACATAGTAGCCATTTTTGTATATTATTTATAATTTTTGATTAACGGAAAAATAAATGAGCAAGGTAAAACGGGTAAACATCGAGTTAAAAGAAGACACCCATATGAAGGCAAAGGTAATTGCTGTTCTAAAGGATATAACCCTCAATGAATTTTTTGAATCAGCTATTGAGAAATATATAGATGAAAACAAGGGTGTCTTAGAAAAGATAAAAGAATGAGGAAAAATTTTTTTTTAACCGGAATTGTAATGTTTTTTCTTATTCCTGTTGCTCACTCTCTCGGATCAATTTCAACCTCAGACCTGACTCCTCGAAATGTTGATCTATGCGGAGAAAATTCCCAATATGTGACAATCTCAGCACAGGAAATCTTAAACCTAGAAAATGAGACATTGACATCAGTAAAAGCATCTCTTTACCTGAATGAAGATGCAGGATTGAGTTATGTAACTCCGCAGACAGTTGAACTCGGAGATATTTATGCAGACAATTACAGTTCAGTTTCTCCTTCATGGGTTTTGCAGTGTCTCTCACCAAACCAGGGAATATACACTGCATTCATCAACTATACATCAGCAAACAGCTATTTTGCAAGCTCAATTGATCAGGCAAACACAGTGATAACAGTATACGCACAGGATGATATAAACGGAAACATAACAATAATAGAAAAAGACTCTGAACCTAAACAACCAAGCACGGATATAATCTCAGATAATACACCAACGGTTGTTGCCAGTACAGACAGGGATTCAATATGCAGGGGAGCAGTTGATGCTGATAAATCATATGATATCATGGATTTTGTTTTCTATGGTACAGAAAGAGATCATAATTACACTTTTACAAATATTATCTCAGAAGGAAAACATACAATCTATGTAAAATGCAAAGATCTTTTTGGAAAAGTGATGGAAAATTCCATGGAAATATCCTTCCAAGTTGATTCGTCAGATCCTGAAATTATTATTGAGAGCCCGTTGACAATCTCAAAAGATTATATTAATTTTCATATAACAGTAAGTGAAGAATCAGAATGCAGGTATTCCTTTTCAGAAGAATCATTTAATAGTAAGATAGGGTTTGATAACCGGGAAAAAATCTCATTTTCAAGTTTGTTAGAGGATCTTAAAAAAGGGGAAAACCCTATCTATGTTGAGTGCAGGGACATTGTCGGAAATACTGGTAAAAAAAATATAATTGTCTCGGTAGAAAGACCTCCTAGCTGTGAAATAATATTAAGTGATGAATCTCCTGTAAAACAGGGAATATTGGAAGTAAAGCTGATTCCCTCAAAAAAATTAAGAGAAATACCTGACTTAAGCTATAGTTATACAGACACTGAAAAATTCACAAGAGAAATCTCTCTGACAGAGCACTCAGGATATTATAAGGGATTTTTGATAATAGACAACTACGAGACACCGAAAATCGGGGTTTTTGAGTTTTCAGGATATGATCTCTCGGGAAATAAAGGAACAGAAATAACAAACGGAGCAGATTTTATTGTTGACACTATAAAACCCGGAGGGATTGAAAGCATAAATTCAGGTACAGATCCTGAAAATAATATTGTATTGAAATGGTTTTATGAAGGAGAAGGAACCCAGAATTTCAATATTTACAGGTCAACAACTCCCGGAGTTACTTATATTGATTATTATGATAAGGCAAATATCCAGGAATATACTGATGAGAATCTTAAGTCAGGCACAGAATATTATTACAGGGTTTGTGCAGTTGACAAAGCAGGAAACATAGGAGAATTATCCAAAGAAGTTTCAGCAGTAGCCCAAACAGGTTTGTCAGATGAAAAAATTCATCAGGAAGATCCGCCAAGACTATCTACATTACAGGAATTTAATAAAACACTTAGAGAAATAGAAAGCCTGAAGATAGATATTGACTGGGCAGAGGCAAATCTTGCAGAACAAAAATCACAGGAACCTGCAGTAACAGATCTTGGCTTATATAAGAATGTAATGGGTTCACAGGAAAAAATAAAACAACTGAAAAATAAATTTGAAAAAACAAATCCATTATCAAATTCAGATCAAGAACTAAAAGAACTGATTGCAAATACAGAAAAACAGCTTGAAAACCTAAGAAAACAGACACCAGCAAAACTTGAGATAATTAAAAAAACAGAATATATGCAGCCTGTAGCAAAATCAGATATTGATCAGGCAGTAAGGGAAGTTACAAAGGGTCTTAATTTTACAGAAAAACAACTCAAAGAGTATAGAGAAAAAAATTATGATATACGGGAGAAGATCAGGATCTCTTCACTTGTAAAGACATTATCCATAGAATATCTTGATGAATCCGGGGATTACAGAGTATGGGTTAATAAAAATGTCCATTATGAAGATCCTGAACCAGTTTCGGACATAAAACTAGTTGAGATAATTCCAAAGACACTCGCAGGAAACCTCGGTACAGTAAATGTCAGGACAGCTGATCATGTAATAATAAATGAGGATCCGGTCATTGCCTGGAATATTGATGAGCTGAGCTATGAGAAATTCAATATAAAATATATTGTAATAACTCAGGACACATCTGAATCAGCAAAAAACACAAAGACAATCGGCCTATTAAAATTTGATGACATGTTAATGCAATCACCCAGTTTAATCACAGGTTTTTCAACTACACTCACAAGGATATCACCATTCAACATCATCCAGACAATAGGAGTCTTTATAGGAATAATGCTTGTAATCAGCCTGTTTATGTATTATCTTGCAGCAATCAAAGAGATAGATATAGGAGGCAGATACCTGGACAGGATAAAAAATTTCAGAAAAGAACAAAGACAGCAAATAAAACCTGTCTCAATGAGAAATTATTCTTTATTGACATCACCTGAACAATATTTCTATCTTGCAAACGGAGATGTCATAAGAAGCTTAGGAGAGTTTTTTAATATGCTTGAAGAGATGGGTGATTCAATATTTTATACTCATGTAAATGAACACAAAAATGATTTTTCAAATTGGCTAAGATCAGTATTTAGATTAGATGATGTAGCAGAAAAGATTCAATACAGCAAATCAAAAAAAGAGATGATAAAGATCTTAGAACAGTACAAAAGATAAAATGATAAAGGAGGGGTATAGATGAAAAAAGAAAAAATAGGAACATATAGGGGGTTGGTTTTTTTATTTTGTTTATTTGTTATGTGGATATATTTGCTGAAAATTCCGGTAATTTCAGCGCAGGCAGATGGAAACCAGACATTGAACACAACAGTGAATATAACAAATGCAGCACCTGAAGTAAAAGACATAAGATGTCCCGCAGCAGTTGATCTTGAGGCATATGGAAATAAGACAGTCCAGTGCAATGTGACAGTATTTGATTACGACAACAACACAAACATAGTCAATGCTACATTTTATTTTAATACTGTAGCAGCAGAAGATCCGGACAATAAGCTCAACCACTATACAAACAGTTCATGTGTGAATGAATCACCTCAGGATAACGAGATGAACTTTTCATGCACGTTTGATCTGATTTATTTTGCAAATAACGGTTCCTGGTATTCAAATGCAACCGCTTATGATGACCAGGATGCTTCAGGAAATAACATCTCTGATTCCATTAACGTAAACCCATTGACAGCCATTTACATACCGACTGATACAGTTCTTGATTTCGGAGAGCTCGAGACAGGACAGACTTCGGGAGATAAAGAAGCAAACATCACAAACGCAGGAAACATCCAGATCAACATAAGTGTTCAGGGATGGGCAAATACTAAGGGAGATGATCTTGCGATGGATTGTGAATATGGAACTATTGACAGGACATATGAAAAATATGCAGTTACGTCAGGAGAATTATTTTCAGCAATGACGGAGCTTCCATTAAATGACGAGATGATTGCAGGCTTGTTTATTGAAAGGCAGACAGCAGACGGATCATTAAAAACAAATACAACTTATTGGAAACTGGAGATTCCGCCGAGTGCCGGCGGGATATGCGAGGGAAAACTGTTGTTTACAGCAAGTGCAAAAGAATAGGAATAATATTGTGAAATAACTGGATAAGGTTCATACTTTATCCTCCCTCCTTTATTTTTTTTATCTTATTCTGTAGTAAAATATACTCAGGCAACTTCAATATATATCTTTTTGCTGCTTCCCAATTTCCTGTTCTGTTCTGTGTTGCAGCCGCCGTCATAATTAGGATAGAGCTCAGCATCAAAATAACAGATATTGAAATGGAACAGATAAGTGCCTGATCGTGCCTCTTCGGGTATAGAAAATGTTATCGGAAAAATTTTTCTGTTTTTTTCAAACATCTGGAAAGTCAGGTCATTGGGTTCAGCCCAGTTCTTAATTTACTTAATATTATACTCGGTCCTTCCTGAATCCAATTTAACAGATCCGAAATTAAGAGCAACATGAAATGATTTTGCCTTTCCGATTATATTATCAAAACCAGCTGCAATAGTCTTTGAATCTCCTTTGCTAATTCTAATGATGCTGTCTGATACACCGACAACAAAATCTCTGTCAAGATATTCATTTAAAACATCAATTTTCTTTTCATTAATTTCAATATTATCATTTTTAAGAACCTTTTCCGGTTCATTGATTTCATCCGCTTCTTTATTTTCAACAGCATCCATAAAATTATTACCCTGTTCAATGATTACATCATTATTTTCCATTGAAATTGCGAGAAGAAGTACAAGAATCATTAGAAAAGTTCCAAAGAAACCAAGGACAGCTGTAAACAATGTTTCATCATATTTTTCATTTATCCTGGATTTTTTCTTTTTTTCTTTTTTTTTTGCCATGCGACCACCAATAAGTATTATAAAATCAAAGATTAAAAATTTTTTGAAAATCTAACAAAAAGGTTTAAATAGAAAAAATCTTTTATCAATCTTCGGGGGAATAAAAAATTCATATTATAAAAAGAGGTATTTTGCTGAACAAAAGCTCTGTTCTTAAGAGATCGAAATTTTCACTTATTCTCCTTGTTTTAATAGTATTAATGTTATTTTCGGGATCAGTAAAATCAACCTCAGTCAACACAAATATTAAAGAAAATAATCAGTTTAACATAAACGCTATCTCTACAGGGAAAACTTATTTTTTATTTGAAAAAGAAAATTATATTTTAAAAATATGGGCAAACGGAACAAGGAGATGGTATCCCGGAAAAGATCCTGGATCATATATTGAGTTCGGTACTCCTGAAACTAGGTTTGAGAATGGAGAATGGAGAAAAATATCCCTAAAACATCCTGTTAAAAAACCCGGATCCATTGAGTGGAATCTTACAGATTATAAGATACGGTATGACATTTTAAGAAATAAAATAAAATTTAACATTCGAATAAAAAATAATAATACAGGAAATATTTTGAGATGGAAAATCAATTCCCGAAATCTTTTAATCATAGAAAATGATAATTTTTGGAACCTTTTCAGCAAATCAGACAGCAGAAACGCCGGGAAAATAACTCATCCTTTTATCTGGAGGGATAAATCAGGCGAACTTGAAAATTATCGGTATCTTAAACTGAAAAAAATAGGGAATCATGCATATATGAATTTTGATTTGCAGGGATTACAATACCCTGTTGATATTGATCCTACTTTTGAGACCCAGCCTGCCCCTTCAGACGGGAAAGATACCTATCTTTCAAGTGATAATGCAGATACAAATTACGGCTCAAATGAATTTGATTATGCAATAGGCAGAGAAGGAGCAACCAATGTGATGCGTGCATTGATAGAATTTAATTTATCCAATATTTCGTCCGGTTATACATGCAGTAATGCAACTTTATCTTTGTATTGCAATTATCTTGATGCAAATGCATATAATTCACTGGTTGGAGTTTATGAATTAAGGAGCGGGAGATCTACCTGGGTTGAGGGAGAGGCAACATGGAATGATTATGCAAGCGGATCATCCTGGACAACAGGTGGTGCTGATTCGACAACAGAGGACCGGCTTGCTGCGAGTATAGCAACATTCAATGCTCCCGCCTCAAGCGGTAACTGGATAAATATTTCCTTAAATACCACAGAGGTTGAGGACTGGTTCGGAGACTCAAATGAGAATTACGGATTAATCATTATTATGGATGATGAAACAACAGGCTGGACAAAAGTTACATTCAGGTCATCTGATTATACCTCAGATACCTCCCTGCGCCCGAAACTGGTTGTTGATTATTCAGAATCCACGGGTAATTCCGTCCCTGTAATTAACCAGGTACAATGTGAAATCAATTCCAGTTCAAATTGGCATGCATGTAGTGATGCTTCTGTCTGGGATTCTGAAATACTGCAGGTCAGAGTCAACTGCACAGATACAGACAGCCAAATATTAAATGTAACCTACAACCTTTCAAACGTTGCTGATTCAGATACGAAATTCAGTTCTCTTAACGCGACCTCTTCTTCAGGAGACTGGTGGTATTTTGATAATTCTGATTACCTTGTACAGGATTCGGGATTATTTAATCTTGATATTGTGTGCAATGACGGCACAGGTTCAGCACAGGAAACTATTGAGTGGATAACCCCCTGGGGAATCCTGAATACTTCATGGAGAGAACCGGTGGACAGTACAAATGTTTCAAAAAACAGGTTTACAACATTTAGCTCTCTTACAGAATGTTTTCTGGGAGAATGCGGTGACGTGAATATCACTCTTGATCCTATTGTCGAAAAGCAGCCGGATGCTGCTGAAGGAAAGGATACGCAGTTGTCAGGCAGCAATGCTGATACAAATTATGGTTCAGCTGAATTTAGTTATTCAATCGGAGTGAATGGTGCTTCAGATATTTTAAGGGCACTCATAGAATTCAATCTTTCTGAAATACCTTCTGGATCTACATGTAATCAGGCAACACTTTCCTTATACAGCAATTATCTTGATGCAAATGCATATAATGATCCCGGCAAAATTTATGAATTAAGAAGCGGGAGATCTGCCTGGGTTGAGGGAGAGGCAACATGGAATGATTATGCAAGCGGATCATCCTGGACAACAGGTGGTGCTGATTCGGTAACAGAGGACCGGCTTGTTGCGAGTATAGCAACATTCAATGCTCCCGCCTCAAGCGGTAACTGGGTAAATATTTCCTTAAATACCACAGATGTTGAGGACTGGTTCGGGGACTCAAATGAGAATTACGGATTAATCATTATTATGGATGATGAAACAACAGGCTGGACAAAGGTCTCTTTCAGGCCTTCAGATTATGCCGCAGATGTTTCTTTAAGACCAAAAATTACTATTAATTATACTGAAGCAGCAGATTCAGGGATACAGGATAAAGGGTTTGCAATCAATACTACTCCGGGAGCTGTGCCTTTCTGGACATCTTCCTCAAATCCTCAACAATGTGTTAATTTAAAACCAGGTGATGCATGCCAGAAAAGCTGGGATGTGAATGCCACGGGAAAGATTGGAGATACATATAGGTTTTATGTGATCTCTGATCCGACAACATATTCAGCAAATATTGATACAAATGAGTCAGACAGGATAAACATAACAATTGAGTCAGAGCCTGAGCAAAATTCTGTACCTTGGGTATCAAGTTTGGATATTGAAAATCCTGTAAACCTTTTGGCAGCATCAAACAAGACAGTATACTGTCAGGGAACAATCAATGATGCTGACGGGCATTCAGATATCACAGGAGTTAATGCTACTTTATTTAATTCTGGCCCGGGATTAACAGAATCAAGTCCTGACAACAGGAGTTCTCATTATACAAATACTTCATGCAGCCTGTTTAATCAGGCAGGCAACTCTCTTGATTTTAATTGTACTTTTGATCTTTCTTATTTTGCAGTAAACGGAACATGGCAATGCAATGTCACTGTAATTGATTCAGAAAATGCAAAAAATTCTTCAAAACAGGCTGCAACTATAAACGAGCTTCTGGCAATCTCGATTGATCCAGATGTTGTTGATTACGGCGATATGAATATTAATGAGGAATCAGATGATTTTTATGTAAATTTTACAAATTACGGGAATGTGATTCTTGATCTAGAGATGTTCGGATATGCAGACGCAGAAGAAGATAATCTTTCTATGGATTGTGATACTGGCTCAATTTCAAATTATTATCAGAGATATGCATTAACAGAGCTTAATCTGTGGCAGGACATGTCTGCTTTATACGGAAAAACAAATCCTGTAAATCTTGATTTTAATCTTTCAGCCGGAAACCAGGAGCAGGAATCTGTTGATTCACTCTATTGGAAATTAAAGATTCCCTATAATACAAAAGGCACCTGCAGCGGAAAGATAGTATTCACAGCAGTGAGCGGGTGAAAAATGATATTTGTGAAATTATGAACTTATGGATTCCATTATAGGAATCATTTATACAGAAATCTTATATATGTTTTTTTGTTAATGAGCTATATTGCCTTAGGGGCAAGGGAGGTAGTTAGAAATGGCAAACACATATACTGATGAAGTAATAGGGCTGTTTGAGGACCCGGACAATGCAGAAGATGCTATAAATGAGCTTCGGGACAGGGGATATGCTCCTGAAGAGATCTCTGTTGTGGGTACAGAGACTGAGCTTGAGGAATATACAAAAGAAGGCTCTGGAGTAAGCGTATCAGAAGGCACAGGAATGGGTGCTGCTTCAGGAGCAGTGCTTGGCGGTATCGCGGGTCTTCTTGCAGGAGTAGGGGCTATAGCAGTTCCGCCGGCAGGGGCATTACTATTTGCAGGACCCCTGGCAGTGGCGCTCGGCCTTACAGGAGCAGCAGCAACAACAACATCCGGAGCAGCTTCAGGAGCGCTTGCAGGAGGAATTGTAGGAGGTCTTGTAAGTCTTGGATTTCCTGAAGAAAAAGCAAAATTTTATGAAGAGAAGATTGGAGAAGGCTCTGTCATGGTCTCTGTTCCGATATATCTGGAAGAAGAGCAGGTAGCAAGAGAAATCCTTGAGGACAACGGAGCAGATGATGTATGGGAGTATACAGAATAAGGATTGGATAACACTTACCCAATTGGTATTTAGCGGAGGTGAAAAAAATGTTGCTTAAATGGGCACTTGTATTCTTTGTTGTCGCAGTCATTGCTGCAGTCTTCGGATTCGGAGGGATAGCAGGCGCAGCCGCAAGCATAGCGCAATTACTGTTCGGAATTTTTGTTGTGTTATTTCTGGTTGCGTTAGTTGCCGGATTGATTGCAGGCGAAACACTGTTCTAAGACCCGGAATAATTTTTTTTTCTGTTTTTTTAAAATGATCAAGGAGGTGTTTATTATGCCGTATGGCAATAAAAAAGAGCTTCCGGCCAGTGTAAAAGAGAACCTGCCGGAACATGCTCAGGAAATTTACAAAGAGGCTTTCAACAGCGCCTGGGACCAATATGAGGATCCTGAGGAAAGGAGGGGAGATTCTTCAAGAGAAGAGGCTGCGCATAAGGTAGCATGGGGCGCAGTGAAGAATGAATATTAAAAAGAAGACGGGGAATGGGTAAAGAAGTAGGTTCAGTTTCAGGGTTTTTCTCTTGTCAGGAATCATTAATTTTTATATTTTTGTTTAGTATATGTAACGCGATAATTTATAGGATGAAATTCATGAGGAAAACCAATCACTATTCTCATTCTAACCAAGTTAATGAGTTACTGTAAAAAGTTTTTACCTTTTAATTATAACAAACCTTTATATAACATGAAGTTAATAAATTCTCTTGAAGAGGTGCAGTTATGAAAAAACTTAAGCAAATTAATAAAAAATCACAATCAAGAGAAGATCATTTAAAAGAACTAAAAAGATCAAAGCCTTTCATTTTGTGGTTTGACCAGCTGGGAATTGAAGATGTTCCTGCTGTCGGCGGAAAAAACGCATCACTTGGAGAGATGTACAGAAATTTAACACCAAGAGGTGTCAGGATACCAAACGGTTTTGCAGTAACAGCATATGCTTATTTTTACCTTATTGAAAAAGCAGGAATTAAGGAACAGATAAAGCAGATCCTTCATGATCTTGACACGGGCAATATGAAAAATCTTTCTGAAAGGGGTCATAAAGTTAGAAAATTAATAAGGGAGACACAGATCCCTCCTGAATTAAGAAATCAGATTATAACACAATACAATAATCTATGCAATGCTTACAATGCAGAGAATGTTGATGTTGCTGTTCGAAGTTCAGCCACAGCTGAAGATCTTCCTGATGCAAGCTTTGCAGGCCAGCAGGAGACCTATCTTAATATAAGAGGCCATGAACAGCTTATTGATGCCTGCAAAAAATGTTTTGCTTCCTTATTTACTAACCGTGCAATATCATACAGGGAAGACAAAGGATTTGACCATTTTTCAATCGGGCTGAGCATCGGAGTCCAGAAGATGGTGAGAAGCGACAAGGGAAGCTCCGGGGTAATGTTTTCTATTGATACGGAATCAGGTTTCAGGAATGCCGCATTTATTACAGCAGCATACGGCCTTGGAGAAAATGTAGTCCAGGGAGCAGTCAACCCTGATGAATATTATGTTTTTAAGCCAACCTTAAAACAGGGATACAGCCCGATTCTAAGCAAAAAACTCGGAAGCAAAGAAAAAAAGATGATCTATTGCAGTGAAGGAAACAAAGTTACAAAAAATGTGCCTGTTGAAATAACACACAGGAAACAGTTTGCATTAAATGATGATGAGATACTGGAACTGGCAAGCTGGGCATCAATTATTGAGGATCATTACAGTTCAAAAGCAGGGCATTATAAGCCAATGGACATGGAATGGGCAAAAGACGGTATAACAGGAGATCTTTTTATTGTCCAGGCAAGGCCTGAAACAGTACACTCACAGGATGATAAGACAGTGCTTAAGAAATACCATATGAAAGAAAAGGGCGAAGTTCTTATTTCCGGAAATTCAGTGGGTGAAAAAATCGGCCAGGGAAAAGCCCATATAATAAAAGATGTTCATCAGATTGATCAGTTCAAGAAAGGAGAAGTCCTGATTACAGAGATGACTGATCCTGACTGGGAGCCTATCATGAAGATAGCCTCAGCTATTGTTACAAACAGGGGAGGAAGGACATGCCATGCTGCAATCATCTCAAGGGAATTAGGGATACCCTGCATTGTCGGCACAATCAAAGGAACAGAAGAGATCCCAAATAAAGAAGATATAACAGTTGACTGCTCTCAGGGAAGCAAAGGATATATCTACAATGGAAAGCTTGATTATGAAGTTGAAAAGCATGATTTAAAGAACCTTAAAAAGCCAAAGACAAAAATCATGATGAACCTTGGAAATCCTGACCAGGCATTTGAGCTCAGCTTTTTGCCTGTTGAGGGAGTTGGTCTTGCAAGAGAAGAATTCATAATTAATTCTTATATTAAGATTCATCCCCTGGCTTTATTGAAGTTTGACAATGTAAAGGATAAGAAAGCAAGGAAAAAAATAAATGAGCTCACCTATGCATACGATAATAAGGCGGATTATTACATAGACAAGCTAGCACAGGGAGTTGCGACAATTGCAGCAGCATTTTATCCTAAAGATGTGATTGTAAGGCTTAGTGATTTTAAGAGCAATGAGTATGCAAACCTTATCGGAGGAAAAAGCTTTGAGCCGGATGAAGACAATCCCATGATAGGATGGAGAGGAGCATCAAGATATTATTCAGAAAAATACAGGGAAGCCTTTTCTTTGGAATGCAGAGCGTTGAAAAAAGTAAGGGATGAGATGGGGCTTACCAATGTGATCCTGATGGTTCCGTTCTGCAGGACAATAAAAGAGGGGGAGAATGTATTGAGGATTATGGGAGAGAACGGACTAAAGAGAGGAGTAAACGGCCTTAAGGTATATGCGATGTGCGAGATCCCGTCTAATGTTATTCTTGCAGAAGAGTTCCTGGATATCTTTGACGGCTTTTCCATTGGGACAAATGACCTTACCCAGCTCACACTCGGTCTGGACAGGGATTCAGAGCTTGTCGCAAGTGTCTATGATGAAAGAAACGATGCGGTAAAGAATCTGGTCAAAAAAGTTATTGATGTCGCAAACAGCAAAGGCAAGTATATAGGAATCTGCGGACAGGCACCTTCTGATTATCCGGAATTTGCCACATTTTTGGTTGAGTGCGGAATACATTCCATGTCATTGAATCCGGATACAGTGATTAAGACCATAGTTCTTGTGAATGAAAAGGAAAAAGAAATAGGAAAGTAAATTCAGACTAATTTACTCAGCTCCCTGGGGCGGTTAGGTATTTTATTTTATTTTTTTAAAAATAAAATTAAAAGAACTCCTGCCCGGAGAATGGATGTGAAATCATCAAATCAGCTTCTCTGCATAATCCAGTGCTTCTCTTACGTCATCCAGTTGCAGATTCAGATTAATATTATGTTCTTTTAAGAGATCAATGAACTCACTTAAGCTGACATCTGCAAGTTTAGCTCCCAGAC
>WJJD01000059.1 GCA_014729915.1 Candidatus Woesearchaeota archaeon
TCTACTTTTTTAGAAAATTTACCTATTGCATCTCCTAATTTTTTTCTAAGTGAGCCAAACATCTTAATAAAACAAAACTCAGAAATCTTTAAAAAATTATTTGTAAAAAGTAATTTTCATAATATAGTTTCAAAAAATTTATTCTCAAAATTTGCCCTGAACATATGAATTTCTGCATCGCAGAAATTCATGAATTATACTGCTCCTGGATCTCTTCTGCTCTTGCTATCATTTCCTGGAGTTGCAGGACAAGATTCGATCTGAAAGCTGCAAGATCATGCTCCTGCTCTTCCATCATCTCTTTTACTTGAGGAACAGTTTTTTTTACAGAAACATTAGCTCCAACATTCACAAGAAGATCCTTGACATTTTTTAATTCTGCATCAATAAATATACCGTTTGCGATCGGCACCTTAATTTCTGCGCCTTTTTTAAGATTAGCAAAATCTTCAAGTGCCTTTTTTATACCTGAAAACTCAGCAATTTGGTTGTCAACATTCTCAACATGATTCTGAATATGCTTGATCTGCTGGTCAAGCTGTCTTAACTCAACCAGTAATTCTTGTTTTTCATCCATTAAATTTCACCCGTATGATCCGAATAATTTTCCTAATGATCTGTTCTCATGAATGTTCTGGATAACCTTTGACATCAAAGGTGCGATTGAAATGATCTCAAGCTTCCTGAATCTTTTTCTTTCAGGAATAGGAATAGTATCAGTTAGAATAACCTTTTTTTCGGTTGCTTTTTCCAGTCTTTCAGATGCAGGATCAGAAAGCACTCCATGAGTTGCACATATATAGACATCTTTAGCTCCTTTTTTTTTAAGTGCATTCGCAGCTCCTGTTATGGTTCCGGCAGTATCAATAATATCATCAGTCAGGATAGCATTCTTTCCCTTAACATCACCAATTACAAACATAACCTCAGAGTGATTATGTTCAGGCCTTCTCTTATCAATCACAGCCAGAGGCACTTTCATAAGCTGAGCAAATCTTCTTGTTTTTTTAACTGCTCCGGTATCTGGTGCAACCGCAACTAAATTTTTAAGACCCATATTCTTAAAATACCTGTAAAAAAGAAGATATCCCGGAAAATGATCAAGGGGAACATCAAAAAAACCCTGGATCTGATCAGAATGAAGATCAACAGTAATAACCCGGTCAACCCCTGCAACAGTTAACAGGTTAGCTAATAATTTTGATGTGATAGGTTCTCTAGCTGTTGCTTTCCTGTCCTGCCTTGAATAGCCAAAATAAGGGACAACAGCATTTATCCTGCCTGCGGATGCTCTCTTGACTGCATCAATAATTATTAAGAGCTCCATTACAGAATCATTTACAGGTGCGCAAGTAGGCATGATTATAAACACATCATCCCCACGAACTTTCTCCTTGATTTTAACATAAACTTCAGTATCCTTAAATCTTTTGATGCTCATAGGAACAAGTTTTTGTCCCATATGTTCAGCAATATCTCTAGCAAGTTTCGGATGTACTGATCCTGAAATTAATTTTATATCCTTATACATTTAATCACCCTTCACAAAACCAAGTGCTTCATCAGCATTAGCAATCTCAGGTCCTCCTGACAAATCACCAATTACAAAGCCATTTTTATTACAAATGACACCAGAACTAATATAAGGAGAACCAAAATTGACTGTTCCTCTTGTCAGTTTAATCTTCATATTTTTTTCAATGAATTTCTGTTCAAAATCCTTAATATCATGATGAACAAGACCATGAAAATTTGTTAATTTAGCCATTGAACCTATTGTGTGAAGATCATTAATCATTGCTTTTTTTACAGGAACTTCAACTGCAGCCTCAATAATCTTAATTGTATCTTTTTCATAATCAGGATTAATCAGGCACGAATTATCATTGCAAAGAATATTATTTCCAAGTGCAGTAAGCCTTGTATCGATGATATTATATCTTATGTTTAATTTATCTAATTGTCTAATCTCTTCTTCAAACGTAATTTTTGGAACAAGGATGCCGTTATTATTCCCTGAAACAAAAACCCCTATAAGAGAAGTTCCTGCAATAGTAATCCTGTGTACCTTAACTTTTAAGATTAATTTAAGCTTTTGGAAAAGTTTTTCAGGACAATTTCTTGGGACAAGGCAATATTTATTGTTACAAAACATATATAATCCAACATTCGGATTGCCATCGAAGTTTGTTTTTAGAATATGCATATCATCCTGAAATCAAAGTTATTATTTAAAAATTGTGTTTATGAAAAGCTTTTTATATGAAAGAAGTCTTTAGTTATATTAATTTTTGACAATGGTTTCAATCTTTAACTCTTTAATTGAAAATTTGACCCTTCACTGGATAAATGTTTTTTATATAGCATCAATAATAATTTTTTCAACAATCCTTACAATATTTCTAAATATATTCTATAAGAATCTAAAACAAAAAGGAAAAATTCAAAACTTCCCTGTAAAAAAAATATGGCTGAATCTTGGAGTTGCAGCTGCTGCAATAGTTCTGATCCTTACTGGTCTTCCGGGAATAAGCAACAATATTGTAAGATTAATCGGAGTTGTAATTGGTGCAATTGTTGCATTTTCTTCTTCAACACTTATTGCTAATTTCATGTCAGGAATCCTTCTAAAGATTATCGAACCATACAAAGAAGGAGATATGGTCAAATTGAAAAATATTTTTGGAAAGGTTTACCATATAGGATTATTGCACACTGAAGTTCAGACTCCATTTAGGGAGATTGTAAATGTCCCTAATTTAGTTACTATATCTGATATAATTACAAACTATACAAAAGGAGGATATCTTATCAATGTTGATGTAAGCATAGGATATGATATTTCGCACAACAAGGTTGAAGATATGTTATTGCATGCAATGAAATTAACAGGATTAAGTGAGCCGTTTGTACTTGTTACTGATCTAGGAAGCTATGCTGTTAAATACAGGGCTAAAGGAATAATAAGAGATGTTACAAAGATTATCAGCACCGAAAGCAGACTGAGAAAAAAGATATTGGATGAATTCTCGATAAATGACATCGAAATATTATCTCCTTTCTATGTAAATATGAAAAATGTTCCCTACAACAAATGCATCATGGCACAAAATCCTGGAAAAGCACCAGCAAAGATAGGAGAAAAAAAGCCAGAAGAAGTGATGTATGAGAGGGCGGACAAAGAAGTTACAAAAAAAAATAAAAAAAGGGCTGAAAAAAATATCTCACATGCTTTCAAAAAAATAATTCCTGAATAATGGTTGGAAAAACATAACTACTTCTTTTTATAGAGAATTTTGAAAAACATCAAAATTCTTTAAGAAGAACTTTGAATTATTCTCTATAAGTAATTCAAAGTTCTCTATAGGTAATTCAAAGTCCTCTATATTAAAAATTCCGAATAATTGAAAAAATTTATATATCTTTCGATAAATTAAAAATCATATGTATGATCTTATTCAAAAATTTATAGTTTCTCTGGCATTAGGAGCACTAATAGGAATTGAAAGGGAAAAGACCCAGCAGGAGCAGAAGATAAGAGACATCGCAGGGATAAGAACTTTTATGATAATTACTTTGATGGGAACAATTTCTGCCTATTTAAGTTCATTATACACTGAATCAATTCTCATAGTAATAATACCATGCTTTACTCTATTCATCCTTCTTGGATATTATTTAAGTTCAACAACAAAAAAAGAGATTGGTCTTACAACTGAATTATCTGCTTTTACTGCTTTTCTTATAGGTGTTTTAATATATGTAAGTCCAAAAGAAATACCGATATTATTAACAATAGCAGTAACACTGCTGCTCTCTTTCAGGTTCCACCTTCATTATTTTGTAAGACAGTTAAAGCACAAAGAATTTTTTGATACTATCAAATTCATAATAATCGCATTTGTCATTCTTCCATTGCTACCGGATGAGTATTTCGGACCGTTTAATGCATTCAATCCTCACCAGATTTGGCTCATGGTAGTGTTTGTATCAGGATTAAGTTATATTGGATATGTGTTTATGAAATTCAAGGGTCCAAAACAAGGCATAGAATTAACAGGGCTGTTAGGAGGGCTGGTATCAAGCACTCCCCTTGTAACTTCGATGGCATCAGAGAGCAAACAGAAGTCAAAAAACATTAATCCCTTTATTTTTGCAAGTATTCTTGCAAGCTCAACAATGTTTTTAAGAATGATTGTTGAAGTTTTTATATTAAACAGCGAACTGATTCCCCTGCTGCTCATACCATTAATTTCAATGGCTTCAATAGGTTTTGTTTGGGTCATACTCTTATGGAACAATAAGCAGGATATAGATGTTGATCTTGAACTCAAGAGCCCGTTTACTCTCAAACCGGCTCTAACCTTCGGAATTATATTCGGTGTGATCATCTTTATCACAAAATCCGCACAGACTTATTTTGGATCAGCAGGTCTCTACATTACAAGCTTTTTATCAGGTCTTGCTGATGTTGATGCGGTAACTATCTCAATATCAAACTTTGCAAAACAGGGCTTATCAAAAAACATTGCAGTGACCGCAATATCCCTTGCAGCAGTTGCAAATACATTAACTAAAATTTTTTTAGCATACTTTTTCGGATCAAAAAAATTTTTTAAAAAGACATCATTCATACTCGGTATTATGGTTGTTGTAGGGATCATGCTCACAATATTTATCAATTTATATATATAAAAACGATTAAAAAGGGGATATGGATGGAATATTATACAGGAAAAGTTGGAGATGCATTAAAGAAGCTCAATACATCAAAAAAAGGTCTTTCACAAAAGGAAGCAGATAACAGGCTTGACAAATACGGTCTTAATGAACTCAAAGAAGGAAAAAAAATATCAAAACTACAGATTTTTATAAGTCAATTTCAAGATCCCCTTATTCTTATTCTAATTGCTGCATCAGTAATTGCAGCAATAATCGGATATCTTGAATATCTAAGTCATGGGGGAGACATTTTTGAGAACATGCTTGACTCTATTGTCATTAGTATAATTCTTTTTCTTAATGCAATATTGGGTTTTGTTCAAGAATATAATGCCGAAAAAGCAATTGAAGCCTTAAAAAAGATGGCTTCTTTAAAAGCCGTTGTAATAAGAGAAGGAAAACAAAAAGAGGTTGAAGCAAAAGAACTTGTTCCAGGTGATATTATAATTTTAAGTGAAGGAGAAAGAATACCTGCTGATTCAAGATTAATAGAAGCTGTATCGTTGCAGACCCAGGAAGCTGCTCTTACAGGTGAATCCCTGCCGATCAAAAAAGAAATTACTGTCTATGATGAAGAACTTCCTGTTGGCGACAGAAAAAACATGGTCTTTTCAGGTACTGTTATAACCTCCGGTAAGGGAAAAGCAGTAGTTGTGAGTACAGGCATGAAGACTGAAATTGGGAAGATTGCAACAATGCTTCAGGACACAAAAAAAGAACTTACACCGTTACAAAAAAGGTTGGAACAGCTTGGAAAATTTCTTACTATTTTAATACTTGCAATCTGTGCTGTAGTATTCGGTGCTGGAGTGTTTAGAGGAATGGCAATTGTCGATATATTCATATTTGCAGTTGGTCTTGCTGTTGCAGCAATACCTGAAGGACTTCCTGCTGTTGTCACAATCTCGTTATCATTAGGTGTTAAAAGAATGGTAAAGAGAAATGCCCTAATTAGAAAACTACCTTCTGTCGAGACTCTCGGCTGTACAACAGTAATATGTTCTGATAAGACAGGAACATTAACACATAATGAGATGACTGTAAAAAAGATTTATGCTGATGATGAGATAATTGAAGTCAAAGGATCAGGCTATGAACCAAAAGGAAGCTTTTCAAAAAGCACAAAAAGTCTCGAACTCCTATTGAAAATTGGAGTGTTGAATAATGATGCAAGGATCGATAAGGAAGGTAAAGAATATAAGATAATTGGTGATCCAACAGAAGGCGCATTGATTGTTTCAGCTGAAAAAGCCGGCATAAACAAAGAAATCCTTGAAAATAAGTATCCTAGGAAAAAAGAAATTCCATTTGATTCATCAAGAAAGATGATGACCACTATCCATCATATTGATGAAAAAAAATATGCTTATGTTAAAGGAGCACCTGATATACTTTTAGACAGATGTAATCGGGTTATTGAACATGGAAAAATAAAAAAACTAACAAAAAATCAAAAGAAAATCATAATGGATGCAAACCAAAATTTTGCAAATGATGCATTAAGGGTTCTTGGATTTGCTTATAAAGAGATTAAAACAGATAAGAAAAAAGAATGGGAAAAAAATCTTATTTTTGTTGGACTTCAGGGAATGATAGATCCTCCAAGAAAAGAGGTAAAGGATTCGATTGCAAAATGCAAGACAGCTGGAATCAAGGTAATCATGATTACCGGAGACTTTAAGGGTACAGCAGTGGCAATAGGCCGTGATTTGAATATTGAAGGAAAAGCGATAACTGGTACGGATCTTGAAAATATTGATTTATCTAAAGAAGTCGGAAACATTGGGATTTATGCAAGAGTCAACCCCGAAGATAAGATGAAAATAGTTGCTGCTCTAAAAGAGAAAGGACATGTTGTTGCAATGACTGGTGATGGTGTAAATGATGCACCTGCATTAAAAAGGTCCGACCTCGGTATATCCATGGGAATAACAGGGACAGATGTTGCAAAGGAAGCATCTGATATGATCCTTACGGATGACAATTTCACAAGCATTGTTAATGCTGTTGAAGAAGGCAGGACAATCTATGACAATATCAGAAAATTTGTTGTGTACCTGTTGTCCAGCAACATTGGTGAAGTCTTTGTCGCATTTTTCTCTTTGATATTTTTAAAGACTCTGCCTGTTGGTGTTAAGCAACTCTTGTGGATAAATCTTGTTACTGACGGTGCACCAGCAACAGCATTGAGTGTTGAACCTGGAGAAAAAGGTCTTATGAATCATGGGCCAAGGAAAAAGGATGAAAATATAATAAATAAGAATATAGGTGTTTCGATGTTTATCATTGGGTTTATAATGATGATTGCTACCCTAGGGATGTTTATCTATTCCCTGAAATTGACAGGTTGGAATTTTGGAATGCCTTTTGATGAAAAATCCCATGATTTCATCTATGCTTCAACTGTTGCCTTCACCACTCTTATGATGCTTCAGATGTTTAACGTGTTGAATGCAAAAAGCCAAAGAGAGTCAGTATTAAATAAGGAGATGTTTTCAAACAAATATCTTTGGTTTGCGATAATGACTTCAATTATACTTCAACTTGTAGTTATATACACTCCCCTGAATGCAATTTTCGGGACAGTTCCTTTGGGTTTAAAAGACTGGATTCTGATTACAATTGTTTCGAGTTCAGTTCTTTTTGTCGGAGAATTATTAAAGCTGATTGGAATAAAACATAAGGAATAATTTAAAAACCTTTTTTATTCCCTTACTTTTATAGATTCCCAAATAGTTGTTCAGGCACTACCAGCCTCTTCTTGTGAGCACCAATAAATTGAATAAAAGTTAATAAATTTCTTCGAAATTTATTAAAAACATTTTTATTTATAGACCGGTTTCAATTCTAAATGGAAATGGAAAAACTCATCTTTTCACTCACAAGGATGGAAATAAAAGTACTTTCTATCTTAAAAGATAATTCTTCTTTTGAATCAGTTGTCAAAGCTTCAGGATTAAAAGAGATTGAAGCTATGAGAGCACTGCAGTGGCTTGAAAACAAGGATGTTGTAAAGCTTAATCAAACTTCAGAAGAATTTATAATTCTTGATAAGAACGGAAAAAAATACAAAAAAAATGATCTTCCTGAAAAAAGATTCTTAAAGGCAATCCAAAAAAAAGAAAAAAAAATTTCTGAGATAAAAAAAGATACAGATCTTGATAAGAACGAGATAAATATCTCCATAGGTGTCCTGAGAAAAAAAGCAGCAATTGATATAAAAAAGGAAAAAGAACTTGTTGTATCAATAACAGAACAGGGAAAAAAGATCCTTGGAAAAGTATCTTTAGAAGAGAAATTCTTGAAAAAAGATTTTCCCATAAAATTATCAGAACTTGAACCTGAAGAAAAATTTGCATATGAAGAATTAAAAAAAAGAAAAGATATACTTTCAGTAGAGGAAGTCAAGCATAAATCAGCAGAACTTACTTCCCTTGGAAAAAAACTAGCAAAAAAAGATATTAAGCCTGAAGACTTCATTGAAAAGCTCACTCCAGACACAATAAGAAAAGGAAAGTACAAAGAAAAAAAATTCAGGAGGTATGATGTCAGCATAAATGTTCCTGAAATCCATGGAGCAAGGAGGCATTTTACAAAGCAGGCAGTGGAATATATAAAAAGGATATGGCTTGACTTAGGCTTTAAGGAGATGACCGGAAATCTTGTCCAGACCGGTTTCTGGGACTTAGATTCATTGTTTGTACCTCAGGATCATCCTGCAAGAGACATGCAGGACACATTCTATATAAAAGATCCTTCAAAAGGAAAACTTCCGGACAAAAAGCTTTTAAAAAAAATAAAAAATACACATGAAAACGGGTGGAGTACAGGAAGCCTTGGCTGGCAGTCCGAATATGATACAGAAACTGCAAAAGAGAATCTTTTGAGAACACACACAACTGTTCTTTCAGCCCAGACAATCAATAAGCTTAAAAAACAGGATCTTCCTGCAAAATTCTTTTCAGTAGGAAAGGTCTTCAGGAATGAAACCCTTGACTGGAAGCATCTGTTTGAATTCTACCAGGTAGAAGGGATTGTTGTTGATCCTGATGTAACTATGAGGCATCTCATCGGATACCTCAAAGACTTTTTTAAGAAGATGGGTTTTCCTGATGCAAGAGTAAGGCCCGGGCATTTTCCTTATACAGAGCCAAGCATGGAAGTAGAGGTCTTTCATCCGATCAAAAAGGAATGGATGGAGATGGGCGGCTCCGGAATATTCCGGCCTGAAGTTACAAAACCCCTGATGGGGTTTGAATGTCCGGTTCTGGCCTGGGGACTTGGCATGGGAAGGACTATTACTGAATACTGGGATATACATGATATCAGGGAATTATACAAGAATGATCTTAAGCAGCTGCGGGATATGAAAATATTTTTAAAATAAAAAAGGTGAAACAAATGGAAGAACCATATAAAAAATACTTTAAGCTTAACATAAAAAAACAGGAATCGGAAATTCAGCCAGGAAAAAAAGAATTTGAAACAATAAAGACAATGAAGGCAGCAGACTTCTATGACAACATCGAAAAAAAGCACAGGAAAGAAATTAACGGATTGATGAAATGGATGCGTGAGTGAGAAAGGAAAAATTTGATGAATAAAAAATGCCGGCATTAACAATTAGAAAAAATATTAAAAAAAAAATGAAAAATTATTTTTCAGAAATACCAGAGATATCCATGGCATTTATATTCGGTTCATTTGCAAAGGGCACAGCAAGACCGGATTCAGATATAGATATTGCTGTTTATTTTAAACCCAAAGGAAAAAAAATTGAATATGAATCAGAAAACAAATATGAGATAAAGCATAAAATCCAGGAAAAGCTTGAAGAAATTACTAAAAAAGATGTTGATTTACTTGTCTTAAATAATGCCTATCCGACATTGATCTATGATGTTTTTAAAAACGGGAAAAAAATCATAATAAAAGACAGGTTATTATATATGAAACTACACTCAAAAATATTTATTGAAGCAATTGATTTTTTTAAAACCGTTGATGAATTCTGGGCAATAAAACAAAGATCACATTCATTATCAAAGATTGACAGGCTGCTTCTGATAAAACACCTGGACTTTTTAAAAAGTGAGATTGATGAGAGAGATTATTTTAAAAAGATAACATATAAGACCTACGAAACAGATAAGCATAAAAGAAGAGATATTGAAAAATGGGTGCAGAATATAATGAATTGCACAATTGAAATATCTAAAATACTTCTGGCATCCAACCATAAAAAAATCCCATCATCATACAAACAAATAATAAAATCACTTGGAAACCTGAATAAGTTTAAAAGTGAAACTGCTGACAATCTTTCAAACTATGCCCGTCTCAGAAATATTATTGCACATGAATATTTAGATACTGTGTATGAAGAGATCATAGAGTTTGTAAAAAACAGCAGGGAACCATATAATTATTTTATAAATTACATTGAAAAAATAATAGAGGAATAAAATGCCCACAATAACAGTCAACAGGAAAGTCGTTGAAGATATTATAGGAAAAAAACTTTCAGAGCAGGAGCTTAAGAAAAAGATAACCTATTTAGGAACTGATCTTGAAGCAATAGACCAGGATGAAATAACCTTAGAGATATTTCCAAACAGACCCGACATGCTATCTGAACAGGGATTCGGAAGAGCCTTAAGCTCATTTATCGGAAACAAAACAGGCTTAAGAAAATATACTGCTAAAAAATCAGGGGAAAAATGCATTGTAGGAAAAGAGATGAAAGATATAAGGCCATACACTGCATGCTGCATTGTCAAGAACCTTGACCTTGACCATGAAAAAATAACAGAGATAATCCAGATCCAGGAAAAACTGCATATAACTTTCTGCAGGAAAAGGAAAAAAGCTGCAATGGGAATATACCCTTGTGAAAAAATAAAATTTCCAATTTATCTGAAAGCTGATAAACCTGAAAATATTGTGTTTCGGCCATTAGAGTATCCAAAAGAGTTAAATGCCCGAAAGATCTTAAGCAAACATCCCACAGGAAGGGAATATGCTTATCTTGTTGAGGGATTGGACAGATATGCGTATTTTGTTGATGACAATGATCAGATACTCAGCTTCACTCCAATAATAAACTCGCACCTTACCGGAAAGATAAATGAAGATACAAAAGAGGTATTTATTGAAGTTTCCGGCTTTGACCTGAATATCTGCAAGATGGTCTTAAATATCCTTGTGACAGCCCTTGCTGACATGGGAGCAGAGATATATTCTATGGAAGTAAAATATCCTGACAATACAATAACAACACCTGGTCTTAAGCCCATGGAAATAAAAGCTGATCCTGATTACATAAACAAGAAGCTGGGTCTAAATCTTTCAAAAAAGCAATTAAAAGAGCTTCTTGAAAAGATGGGATACGGATATAAAAAAGGAAAAGCCCTTGTCCCCTGTTACAGACCTGATGTGATTCATCCTATTGATCTTGTGGAAGATGCTGCAATAGCATATGGATATGATAATTTCAAGCCTGAAATCCCGACAAAAGCAACTATCGGAAAAGAAGATGATTTTGAGATTTTCAAAAACAAGGTGGCACGAATCCTTGTTGGGCTTAATCTTTTGGAGACAAGCACATACCACATAACAAGCAAAGAGATACAGACAGAGATGATGGAGTTTGACTATGAAATAGTTGAACTTGCAAATGCACTTACAAAAGACTTCAATGTATTAAGGTTCTGGATGATACCTAGTCTTTTGCAGGTTCTAAAAGAGAACAAGCACAATGAATATCCCCAGGAGATCTTTGATATAGGAACTGTGTTTAAGAAAAACAAAGATACAGAAACAGGCATACAGGAGGACTGCAGGTTATCTCTCGCACTATGCTCAAAAGATGCTGACTACACAAAAGCAAGGCAGATCCTTGATTACCTTATAAAGTCAATCGGACTTGAGATAAAAGTGAAAGAGACTGAGCACCCTTCATTTATTCCCGGAAGAGTCGGAAGAGGAGTAATAGGAGAAAAAGAAGTTGCTTATGTCGGAGAGATCCATCCCAAAGTTTTGGAAAATTTTGAGCTTGAATTTCCAGTTTCAGTTTTCGAGCTTAATTTGACAGAGATCTTTAAGATAATGGGCAGAAAAGAAGAAAAATATACAGAAAAAACAGGATTGCTCTTTGAAAAAGAAATCATAGAAAAATATCCGTTTCTCCTAATAAAGAAAAAAAAGATTGAAGATGTTAAAATTGAAGATAAGGACCCTTCTCAAGAAAAAAGAAAACAAGAATTAATTTCAAAATGGAAAAAAAAGAAAAAGATCGATTCAAAAGAATTTGAAGAATATAAGAAATTCCATGAAAGGATAGGGCTTGATGATGTGACTTCAGCAGCAGAAGCTATAATTAGAAGGTATCTTGCAAAAGGAGAATTTCCAGACATAAATTCAGCAGTTGATGCAGGAAACATTGTTTCTGTTGAAAAGATGCGTTCAATCGGGCTATTTGATCTTGATAAGATCAAGGGTAAAATAAAGATAAGGTTTGCAGAAAAAGGAGATAGATATCATCCGTACGGCCAAAAATCTGAAGTCAGGATAAAGCCCGGAAAGATCATCATGGAAGATGAAGAAAAGATATTTGGGGTTCTAGGCTATAAAGATTCAATCATGACAAGTGTGGATGAGGACACAAAGAATCTGCTTGTCATTGCCTGGGGCGAGAAAGGAAAGGATGAGGATATTATCCGGGATGTTTTTGAGGAAGTTGAA
>WJJD01000060.1 GCA_014729915.1 Candidatus Woesearchaeota archaeon
AGTAATCGGGAAGCTGTATGTAGCTGCTCCGGGAAACAATTCTGTTGCATATCTTCCGTAAAGTTTAATTTCAGGATGATCCGGCACAGCAGGATTGTGAAGATACGGCTTGTATTCATCTACTGCTAAAGCTATGTTTAAAGAGAAGACAAAAATAATAAAGAAAGTGGTCTTTTTCATCTGCCACCTTTAGTTTTTGGTTGAATCAATGAATGTTTGGACACTGTCGATTACATCTGAACAACCTGTTGAAGGTAGTTCCAAGCTATAAACAACAGGAGTTATATTATATAATCCTAAACTCTGGTCAGAGAAATAAAAAAGCCATCTCTGGTTTCCAAAGACTGCTACCTTATTCATGACTTCAAGTATTGGATCATGGTTTAATCCTCTTAAATACACCTGCTGGTTATCATAAACAGTTGCTTCTGAAATAACACTGTTGTCTATCCCTTGCTGGATGCATTCGGAAGGTTCCAATAATTTCTCATATATAGTTTTTGAGGTTAAATTTGATGATTCACTTCCAAAAGTTGTTGTTATTTTTATTTGTTCATATATTTCATCTCCAATCTGAATAGAATAATCTGAATAATTAAGTGTATAACTTGCTCCAGTAATATTTATCCAAGAAGATGAATCTAATGAAGAATTACTTGTATTAAATCTGTAAAAAATATCTGAACCAGAAGCGATTTCCATGTTAAATGTTTGGTTTATTATCTTGCTTCCTGTTTGTGGACTTAAACCTTCGCGGTACGACCATAATGATAATAAGTAAGATGAATAAACTAATTCACAGCTAACACCACTGTCTGAATTATAATCATTTAATATTTCCTCATCAGATAAACTTCTGTTATAAAATTTTATTTCATCAAGAACACCATTTACATAATCATAAGAATCTCCTATTCTTGTTTGACAGTCAAAAGGATCCCAATCCCCTATTTCTCCTTCATTTGATAAAATGTTAACATTCTTTTTAGAACCATCAATATAAATATACATATGATCAGCGTCTGTTCCATTTATTAATACTGCAAAATGATGCCAATCCCCATCATTGTATCCACTTGATGTTGTTCTAATATCATTATCATCATTACCTGCCCCATTTACATCAGTCACACCAAATCGAATTTTACCATCTGAATCTATCCTAACTTTTGTATGTTGACAACCCTGACTCTGCGAAGAAGCTATAATATATTGATTATCAGAAGAATAACTACTATTAAACCAACCAGTAATTGTAAAAAAATGGTCTGAAAAATGCTTAGATAAATTTGTTCCTAAATCAACTGCATCACCAGATCCATCAAGATATATTGCATTATTTATTTTTCCAAAAGAAAAAGTGGGATTTCCTTCTATAACTCCATGTTCTTTATTATCTGTAGAATCAGTACTATCATTTTCAAAAGAATAACATACTTTTAAATCTGATGAATTTAAGTAATTTCCTAATCTTACTTTCCCGTCCTCAACCGTACAATTCTCACAGGTCCCGTTGTTCCAGTCTGCATCTGTTGTCCATGTCCTTGAATTTGTAATAATAGGATCAAGGCAGAAATATAATTCTCTCTTTTCTATGTCTCCAACGCAGACAGTGTATTTTACAGGAAGCTCTGTCTTGTCAACATCAACCTCGAACTCAAATTTGTTGTCTTCCCCGGCTTTGAATTCCACATCATCTACATAATAGATGTTTTCCCCGTAGTCTGTCTTAAAATTGATATAATTAAACTCAGAACTGATATCAACTGCCTTCTTTTCTTCTCTTGTATATGATTCGTTCCAGACATATTTTACACCCTGATCAAGATTTTCTATCTGTGCACCTTCCCCGACTTTAAAATAAAATGTTTTGTTTTCGTTTACAGTCTTGTTCGTGCTGTTGTCTTTATAGCTTATTGCTTTTATGCAATAGATCTCGTCCGCATCCGACCACCCGTAGTCTTCCCCTTCGCAGGTATAGCTTTTTTCTCTGGTAATAGTTTTTTCAACTGCCTTTTTCACAAATGCCTTGCTCCCCTGCCTGAACTTCACCGGCGATATCACCGCTATATCTACTGTCCTGTCAGCATTCTTGCTCTTCAGGGACCTGCCCTCAAGGACAAACTTTCCTGTGACAGGAGAATAACCAGTTACTTCAAGCTCCCAGTCGATCAGGTAATTTTCATTTTCAATCTTTATTCCTGAATCTTTTCTTGTTATCTGTGCATTAAAAGAATTGCTCATGCCAATAGGAATCAATGTAATTATAAATAGAGTTAAAACTATCTTATTTTTCAAAATAACCACCCCTTATTTTAAGCTATCAAGTATGACTATTTAATTATTTCGGTCATTTTTTATCCATTTTTTAAAATCTGGATAAATAATTGAAAATATTATCCAAATTTATGTGATAAGACTCTATTTATCGGACATATCTAATATTAGAACTTTCCAATAGTATTCTCCGTCTCAACACCCTCCCCATTTCTTCACCCCTGAAAAAAACGGTTAATGAGAAACATAGTCAATAATCCTCTCAAACTCGGTTTCAGAAAAATTTTCCTTGTATTTCCTGGCAAGCTCGATCATCTTTTCCCTGGAAATAAAGATGCCTTTTTTTCTAAG
>WJJD01000061.1 GCA_014729915.1 Candidatus Woesearchaeota archaeon
GAACCATTACCGTAGTGGTTATTATTCACTGGAAGTAATGCAGCATTAATCTGACTTAAAGAAACAAGTTCAAGAAGGCTTTCATCATATTCTTCATTGAAAAATCTTGAGACTGCGGGTTCTTTCCACTCGAGATTAACTCCCGTAGCTTCCAAATAATTATCTTTTGAAACAAAGATTGCTCTGTCAACAGTATCTTCGATAACACGATCTAATCGTTCTATTCCAAAAGGCTTTGATAGATCTCTCCAGAATTTAGGAAGGGTTTCATTTTTTTTTAATTCAGGAAAATCATTATCTCCAGGTTGCTTAGCTGCATAATCAGTTTCAGGATATATAACAGCCCTTTTTCCGTCAATATTTCCTCCCTTTACTATCAATGCTGAAGGTCTATGATCTACCTCCATATGTTTCCCATTATCAGATACTGCTGACTTAGCACCTTCAAATAGGTATGTACCATATAGTTTTTTGACTAAATATAACCCCATAGGATCTGATAAAACATCTTCCTGTAAGATATTTTCAAGTTTTGGTTTAACCATTTTACCTCGATTTTTTTAATATAATGTAGTATTTAAATTTTTCTATATTTTTACTACCTATTAGTAATTATATTTTTATTTATTGTTTATATATGTTTGGTTTATTATTTTTAAACTTTTTAGTTTAAAATTGATTTAAGAAATTAAAAAGAGCCAGTGTAAGTGTTTATAAACAAAAAAATGATTTTTTTCACAAATTACTTAAATCCCCCTATTTTTTAAAAAACACATGAAACCTGAGCCGGGAGACAGAATAGAAGTGATTACAGACAGAAAAAAGCATTCCGGAGTGTTGATACCTACACCAGAGCTTACAGGAAAGGATTCTCTTATCCTAAAGCTTGAAAACGGTTATAATATCGGTATCTCAAAAAAAAAGATTAAAAATTTAAAAATATTGAAAAAATACAAAAAATCTTCTGAAAAAAGCAAAAAAACATTAGCTGCAGATAAAAATCTTCCGACAATATCAATCCTACATACAGGAGGGACAATCGCTTCAAAGGTTGACTATAGGACAGGAGGAGTGATTGCCGCATTCACACCTGAAGAGATTCTTACAATGTTTCCTGAGCTAAAAGATATTGCAAACATCAAAAGCAGGCTTATAAGGAATATGTGGTCAGAGGATATGCGTTTTTCCCATTATAATTTGATGGCCCGGGAAGTAAAAAAGGAAATTGATAATGGAGCAGATGGCGTAATTATAACACATGGAACAGATACTCTTCATTATACTGGCGCTGCATTGTCTTTCATACTAAAGAATCTTAACAATCCTGTTATTTTAGTCGGCTCACAGAGATCCTCTGACAGGGGAAGTACAGATGCTTCCATGAACTTGATATGTGCATCAAGATTTATAGCTGATTCAGACTATGCAGGTGTCGGCATCTGTATGCATGCAGAACAGTCTGATAATTACTGTGATATTCTCAAAGGAACAAAAAGCAGGAAGATGCACACTTCAAGAAGAGATGCATTCAAACCAGTAAACAGCAAGCCTGTTGCAAAAGTGTTTTATGATAAGAAAAAGATAGAATTTTATGAAAAAGAATATTCTAAAAAATCAGAATCACAAATAAAGCTTAAAAAAATCAAGCCAGATTTAAAGATCGGAATTTTAAAATCCCACCCAAATATGTATGCACAGGAAGTAGACTTTTATAAGGGATTTGATGGACTGGTTCTAGAAGGCACAGGCCTTGGACAGATGCCTATATCAAAAATAGATGAACCTACTAAAGAACATGCTAAGATATTTGATTCTTTAAAAGAGCTGATTGATTCAGGAACTATAGTTGTTATGTCTCCACAGACAATTTTTGGAAGACTGCAGATGAATGTGTATGCACCTGCCAGAAAATTACAAAAAATAGGCGTTTTAGGTAATTTTTCAGATATGACTCCTGAAACAACATTTATAAAACTAGCATGGCTTCTTTCAAATCATCCTAAAAAAAAAGTAAAAAAATTGATTACAAAAAATTTGAGAGGAGAGATTTCTGAAAGAATAACACCTGAAGAATATTTTAAAAATATCGAAAAACTTACCTAAATATAAAACAAAACATAGCTTA
Source organism: Candidatus Woesearchaeota archaeon (assembly GCA_014729915.1). Lineage (GTDB taxonomy): Archaea > Nanobdellota > Nanobdellia > Woesearchaeales > GW2011-AR15 > WJJD01. Next base: position 2,126 of record WJJD01000061.1, read on the forward strand.
ACACATATATAAAAAATTGAATCAGAGATTCAATTTTTTATTAAGGTGTCTTTCTTGTCATTGTCCTTGGGAAAGGGATTGCATCCTTTATGTTATCCAGTCCGCAGATCCATGCAATAACTCTCTCAACACCAAGCCCGTAACCTGAATGAGGGACAGAACCGTATCTTCGAAGATCAAAATACCATTCATAATCATTAGGGTCTTCACCTTCTTTTCTCAGCCTTTTTGCCATGTCTTTCACATCAAGGCTTCGTTGGGATCCTCCTACAATCTCGCAGTATCCTTCAGGAGCAATCATATCAAAACACAATGCCTCTTTTGGATTTTCTTTGCTTTCCGGCTTGTAAAAGCCCATAATTTCTGTAGGATAATGGGTTACAACAACAGGAACCCTGAAATGATCCGCAATCTTTGCTTCCTCAAGTGTCCTTAGGTCTTTTCCCCATTGCACATTCATGCCGTACTTCTCATTGATTATCTTCAATGCTTGTTTATACTTTATTGTAGGATACTCTTCTTTTGCATATTTTTTTAACAGATCAATGTCTCTTTTTAAGATCTTTAGTTCTTTCTGATTGTTTTCAAGAACCTTTTTTATTATGAACCTAACCTCATCTTTTGCAACCTCAGTCACTTCAGGAAGCTTCATCCATGCAGCCTCCATCTCAGCCATCCAGAACTCAGAGAGATGCCTTGAAGTCTTTGATTTTTCTGCACGAAAAGTTGGAGCCATGTCATAGACTTTTTCTAATGCAAATACAGCTGCTTCTGCATAAAGCTGCCAGCTCTGGGTCAGATAAACTTTCTCATTGAAATATTTGACTTCAAACAATGTTGAGCCTCCTTCACATTGTGCAGGCTGGAAAATAGGGGGGTCAAACTCAATATATCCTCTTTTCCTGAAAAATTCATGGATAGCACCGACAACAGTATGCCTGATTTTCATGACTGCTGTAATCTTTCTTGATCTCAACCACAGATGCCTGTTGTCCAATAGAAATTCTGTTGAAAAATCCTTTGTGATAGGAAAGGGTTCAGCAGTCTGGACAACCTCAAAATCATTTGCATGGATCTCATATCCAGAAGGGGCTCTTGAATCTTTTTTTATTTCTCCTTTGACTCTTATTGAAGATTCAATTGAAAGATCCTGGATTTTTTCCCATTGATTTTTGGAAAAGTCCTTTTTTGTAAAGACACACTGTATTATTTCAGAAGAATCCCTTATGATGATGAAGCCAAACTTGTTTGATTTTCTTTCCCGATACACCCATCCTCTGATAAGAACTTCTCCGGATCCCTTATCCATGGCTTGTTTAATTGACATAAATTTATCTTTTGAAAATTTAGTTTCATCCTTTACAGGATTTGCAGGCTTTATTTTTTTAAATTCTTTTTTTGCCTTATCATGTTTTGTTATATCTTCAACAACACAATCCCCCAGAACAGAAATTAAATCTTTGCTTTCAAGAATTATTCCTGATGAATCATCCATTGCAGTGGAAAAGCAGATCTTTCCGTTGACAAGAGACTCGTCAACTACTTTTTTTATCCCCTCAATTACAGGAGGAAGGATTCCCTGTGCTTTTTGTTTTATTTTTTCAAAAGTGTCTTTTGATGCGAATTTCAATGAATCAGCATCAAGCGCTTTTTTCAATTTATTGCTGTCAATTTTTTTATTAATAGGAACTAGTACAAGAACAGTCTCATTATCTGCTTCAAAAAGAAGGATTTTTGTGTTTTTATCAAAATCAATATTTCTTAATTTAGCGAGTTCTTCAGGATTTTTAGGTCTGTTATGATTGACTGCCTTAAATTCAATATTTTTTTTCTTGAGAAATTCATTTACCCATGTCATAGTATCACAGAAAAATGGAAAATTAAATTAAATATAAAGTTTATTACTGTACCTTACAGTGCCCGGAATCAACATCTCACCTTACACTTTTGATTTCAGCTTAGAGATCAATCTGGGCAGGACCTCATATACATCCCCAACAATTCCAAGATCAGCAATCTTAAAAATAGGTGCATTCTCATCAATGTTTATTGCAATTATGTAATCAGAATTTTCCATGCCTGAAATATGCTGCACTGCTCCTGAAATACCGCAGGCAATATATATTTTCGGCCTTACTGTCTTTCCCGAAAGTCCCACCTGCATAGGATAATCAACCCATCCTGATTCAACTGCAGCCCTGCTTGCTCCCACGCGCGCTCCAAGAGTGTCTGCAAGCTTCTCTAAAAGATCAAAACCCTGTTTTTTTCCCATGCCCCGCCCTCCTGCAACAATTACTTCTGCATCAGTTATATCAGTGGTTTTTGAAAAAATGGTTTCCTTAATGATCTTTATATCTTTATTCTCATAGTTGCTTTGCTTAAATATTATCTCCGGGTTTTTTGGATTTTTTTTCTTTTTTATAACCTTCTGCCTTACAGTTGCCATCTGCGGCCTTGAATTTGGTGTATAGATTGTTGCCATTATATTTCCCCCAAACGCAGGTCTTGTCTGCATCAGAAGGCCATTTTCATTTATATCAAGACAAGTGCAGTCAGCAGTAAGCCCGGTTTTCAGTCTTGATGATATCCTTGGGGCAAGCTCTCTTCCGATATGGGTTGCACCGATAAGAAAGATGCTTGGGTTAATCTCTTTTACAAGATCTGAAATGACTTTTGCATAAGCCTCGCTGTTATATTTTTTAAAATCAGTGTCTGCAAAAACATATATCTTTGATGCTCCGTATTCAGCCAGGATGCTTACATCTGTATTTTCAGAAACAAGAACAACAGCCATGACCTTTTCATCTAGTTTTTCAGACAATTCATTCGCTTTTGTTAAGAGTTCAAAAGAGATATCAAGAATCATGTCTTGTTTTGTTTCAGCAAATACAAGAATCCCGGAGGACTCAGATGTGTCCTTTCCTGAGGTTCTTTTTATTGAGATTGCTTTTGTCGGACATATTTTTTCACAAGCCCCGCAAAGCACACAAGACTCATTAAATTCAGGATAATCAGAAAATGATACGGCATCAAAAGGACAGGCTTTCTCACATCTTCTGCACTTATTGCACTTAGTCTTATTTATCTGTATCATTATTTACTCCTCTTTTTCAGGCACCCGCAAAGTTTTTCAGCAAGTTCTTCAGGACATTTTCTTATAATTTTTCCATGAGCCTTTTTTCCGGGTTCAAAAACCCTCAGGACATTTGTAGGAGACCCCTCAAGGCCAATTCTGTCAGGATCAGTCTCTAATTTTTCAGAAGTTAAAATCTTTATTTTCTTATTTCTTGATTCTATCATGGTTTTCATGGACGGCATTCTTGGTATGTTTTGTCCCTTTAGCACAGATATGACGCATGGAAGCTTTGAAGATATTGTCTGTGTCCTGTCATCAAGCTCTCTTCTTACTATCACTCTGTCTTGGTTTATTTTTTTTATCCTGTCAACATAATATATCACAGGAATCTTTAAGAATTCAGCAATGCCTGCACCAACCTGGCCTGTGTCACCATCAATAGTTTTTAGTCCGCATAAAACCAGATCAAAATTTTTTATTTTCTTAATAGCACAGCCAATGGTGTAGGAGGTTGCCAGGGTATCCGCACCTGCAAATTTCCTGTCTGAGACAAGATAAGCTTCATCACATCCCATTGAAAGGGCAAATTCAAGGCAGTGTTTTGCCTGGGGAGGACCCATGCTCAATACAGTTATTTTTACGCCGTATTTCTCTTTTATGACAAGTGCCTCTTCTAAAGCATACATGTCAAAGGGATTTATTGTTGAAAGCACTCCTTTTCTTATCAGCCTTCCTGTCTTCTGGTCTGTTTTGACTTTTGTTGTGTCCGGCACTTGTTTTATGCAAACGACAATATTCATTGGAGCACCTCGTTATTTCCGACTTCAACTTTCTTATAAATTTCTGAAGGTTGTCTTCTCTGATTGTTAATTGTAAGCAGATCACTGATCTTTATCCCGAAAAGTTCCTGGTTTTCCTTAAGATAAGGGTAAATGAGATCCCAGTCCTTGTTGCTCAGTTTTGAATATCTTCCCCCGTTCAGCTGGTTTTCTTCAAGCTTATTATAAGGATCCCTGATATATATTGCACCGCCTGATGCAAGAGAAAATAAATTTCCCCCTGGATAAGGGGTTTTAAGATTGCAGAAGTTTCCATGCCTATCGAATTCAATACAATTGACAATCGCAAATCCTCCTCCATTAAGCGGATCTCCTGCCATGAATGATTCAGCCAGATAATCAAGGCATGTTCCGTTTATTACTACTTTTGGCTTTCCTACTGCATTAATAAGTGGTCTTCCGGCAGTATTTCCCAATATATAGACTTCTCCTCCTTTTGCTCCGTAAAGAAAAGTCTGCCCCACATCTCCGTACACAACAAGCCTTCCGGATTTCATAATCTGTCCGAGCTGGTCCTGGGCATCAGAATGGAAAAAAACATTTGTGCTGATAAGGCCTGATCCTGAATAATCTCCTGAAGATCCGTACAGATCAATTCTAGAGTCGGATCTGCAGAGACCGCATCCTAAAAATCTATGTCCTGAAAGATTATATGCAATGATTTTTTTCCAGCCTTTCTCACCTGCAGCAGTGATTGCTCTTGCAATGCTTTTTTCA
>WJJD01000062.1 GCA_014729915.1 Candidatus Woesearchaeota archaeon
AAATTTTCTGCCATTTTAGTTTATATCAACCCTCACGATTGCCCCTGTATTTGCATCATACCAAGGCTGTGCATGCCTGCCGCCTCCAATAGGTATCCTGTTCCCCGGGTAAGCTGTTGGCCCCCCTGCTATGCCTGGTATAGTAAAATCATGGGGAAAGTCATTTCCTGATATATATATAACTCTTTCAGGACTTTTGTTTACTCCGTTTGGTGCTACAGCCTGAACTCTATACTCTCCCTGTGGAAGATTAATCTCATAATTTCCTGTATTCTGCGAGGTAATCTTATAGACCGGATCCTTCCATAATCTTCGCTTTTTTCTGAAAAAAATATTTGCACCGGGAACAGGACCTCCCCCTCCTCCCCTCACCATACCGTGGACATGAGTATATCCCGAGGAAGGTGTTGCTCCATTAACTGCTGCTGCAGTCTGCTGGGCAATCCTCCTATCGACAATAGCTCCAAATCCTCCTCCGAAAATAAAACCAATCAGGACAATTAACGCTCCTAGATTCACCATCCAGTGAAAGTTTTTACCCATAATTGCACCAACAATCCAAAGACCAAAGCCGGCTATGGCCAAAGAATAACGCCATTTTTTGCTGGAATCCAGGCCTCTCATACCAAAAAAGACTGTTCCCCAAAGGACTAATGCAAGTATCACTCCTCCAAATGCTCCGAATGGCTGTAAGGTCTGCTCAAGTGTCCCTCTCACATTCCCGTTAGAATAATAAAATATTGCAATTACACTTAATCCGCATAAAGCAATGCAGACCAATTTCCCTGATTTATTTAACTTGCCTCCTGAACCGAATATCTTTAATCTGCCTGCTGTTGCAGCAAAGATACCATAAAATAATATAAAATATAAAATAACTGTAATTCCGTAAACAACATAATCATTTGTTAATAATTGGAATAAAAGCTTGAAAGTATCTGAAATAAAGCTTACTGAAAATTTCCATGTGCCTCCCGGATAAGGAGATGAAATTGCATGGCTAAAGCTTGCTAAAATGAAAAATACAAACACTCCTAAGAGAAGCTTATTTTTTTTCATCCTTAATCTCCTCAAATTCTATGTACCATCGATCCTTTTCTTTATCATACTTAAAAACAACATGATGTTTCTTATCCATATCTAACTTAAACAGCATAGGCTTAGGAATAGTTGTCTCATAAGAGCTTCCTCTCGGATAAAGTTTTCTCTTGAACTCTACCAAGATACCACCCTGTAAGAAATAGGAATTTCTCTCTTAAATATGCAAAAAGCCTTTTTCATCATGATTATTTAATTTATACTTATATAAATACTTTACTTTTTTATTATATTTATACTTTTTTTAATAATTATTTTTATACTTATTTTATTACTTTATAAAATATTAATAAATATATTAATATAATAACTTATATTTATACTTTTTTATTTATTAGAAAATATACTTATAAAAATACTTATAAATTTTTGCAATAAGCAAAAATTTATTATGCATATGCGGGAAGAAATCGGAGTTAAATGGATTTTGCGCAAGGAAAATCCATAAAAGCGAAACTTTTTAAATAATCAGCAATAAATAAATTACAATGAGAAGAGAAATCAGCAACTGGTGGAAACAAGGGTTGAATGATTTTGAAAAAGCTAAGATTCTGTTTGAAAACAACAAATATGACGGTTCTGCTTTTTTCTGTCAGCAGGCAGTTGAAAAATCATTAAAAGCATTGATATTAAATAATTCTAAAGAAAAATTTATTGAAGGCCACTCATTAATTTATCTTGGGAAAAAGGCAAATATACCAAATAAATTTTTTTCTGGACTAAAAAAATTAAGCCCGCAATATTTTATATCAAGGTATCCTGATGTGACATAAGATGTGCCTTTTGAACTATATGACCAGAAACTTACTGAAGAATTCTTAACATTCAGCGGGGAGGTTATAGAATGGATAAAAAAACAGCTAAAACAATAAATAAATTTTCTTCAAAATTAAAAAAAAAATTCGCTCCAACAAAATTAATTTTATTTGGCAGCAGATCAAGAGGAGACAATTTTAAGCAAAGTGATTTTGATTTTATTTTAGTTAGTAAAAAGTTTAATGGAATTCCTTTTATTATCAGGGCATCAAAAATATATGATTATTGGGATGAAGAAGTTGACCTTGAAATAATCTGTTATACTCCTGAAGAGTTTAAAAGGAAAAAAAATCAAAAGGGACTAGTAAAAAAAGCAGTTGAAGAAGGTATTGAGATAATATAGTTGTTTAAATAATTCTAACCGGAGAATCATAATTATAAGTGCATGTTTTCCAGTCTCCCAAAGGATTGATTTTTTCGGAATTTGTTAAATAAGATATCCCATGACCAATAATCGGAGTGCCGACAACAAAATCCGCAGCTGTAACAGAAACATTTGCTATATTGTTTGCAAAGTAATTTACTGCTGAGTTTATCAGCCCGTCTTTTTGATTCTTGTCCTGCCCAATTGTTGCAATCCCAGCATAAGGCAAGGCAGATGATTCGTAGTCAATATTGCTGTTTGCAATCCTGTGAACGAGTCTTTTTCCGATTTCTTTATATCTTTCTTTATATACATTTCTTAGTTCAACAGTACTAAGATTATTAATAGCAACCTGGGAAAAATTATCAATATCACTGTTTTTTAATAATCGAATCGCTAGTTCATGACCTATCCATCCGGCTGTATTTGTTAAAGCATCATAAACATCCTGCAGTATTCCAATAGGTGTTGAAACAATCCTATAAGCCAGATCAACAGCTCCCCTGGCAGCATAACCTGCTGTATAAGCCAAATTCTTCCTGAAGCTTGGCCTTGCTATAATCTGTCTTCCTGCTTCTAATCCCAAAGCAACAGTTAAAGGACTCGGATTAACATTTGAAAGATGGGACAATCCATCTGATAATGTTGAAAAAACCTGGGGATCATGATGAAATAAATACTCATAGACTTGACCTGAAAAATCCGCAGCTGATCCTGCTGCAGAAACAATTGGTTCAGATACATTTGACAGGATCTCTCCTGAACCGGAAGCAATCTTTTCAAGGGCACCCAATCCACTGCCCCCGGTGCTTAAAATCGCTTCTCTTGTTGGTGTTACTGCCATCAGGCCGGCTGTTAAAGGGGCTGCAGGTACCCAAAAACAAAGATTGTCCAATTTTGTTTTGTTCATTTTTTACCTTTTTTTTACAATGAAGATATTATAAGCCATAAAATCCAACACTAATATTTAAATGTTTTTATTTTAATCACTTTGAAATGGTTACAAATAAATATATTCTATAAACTATATATCGAGGATTATAAATATTTAAATACTTGTAGGTATAACTACTCTACAGTAAATAAATATATACACCATTAATAAATAATAAAAAAATAAAAAAAGATGGTGAGGTGTTGAAAAATGGTAGAAGAAGTTAAAACTGGTTTTGGAGATCTAGGAGAAACTTTATATAGGTTATCATCAGATGAACTTCATTTATTATATAAATTAAAAGGTTTTTCTACTGATGAAAATAAATTAATGGATAGTGTCATGGCTTTGATTACAGGACACAGATTACAGGGTTATGAAACTCGTGCATTAACATCCATAACACAAGCTTATGTTGATGCAAGGATGAGACCAGGAGAAAGTGATTTTCTTCTACCAGTATTAACAGAGCCTCGAGCCCTTGATGCAATCGTTGATTTAAATACTAAAGTAACTAATGAAGGAGGAACGATAAGTGATGTTGTTGCAGCAATTGAAACCGCAGGATCAATAGGACCTGTTACCAGGGGTAATGAAATTCCTCCAGAATATTCGGGAAAGCGCTCCCCTAAAGGAAAAAGTGCAGGAGATTTATTGAGTATGGCTCAAATGATGTATGGTCCTGATGAAGCACTTCAGATACTTGAAGACGCTTTATATGGCAGAACCGGAACAAGCACACCCG
>WJJD01000063.1 GCA_014729915.1 Candidatus Woesearchaeota archaeon
CTTTTTTATTTTTTTCTTTCCGACTACAGGATACCAGAAATAATCATGATAAAAGGAACTTGCGAAAATGCACATCTTAAATAATGGAGTGTGGAACAGCAATGATTCAAGAACTGGATACTTTGTCCTTAAGACCTGGTCGAAAAATATAACAAGAGATTTTTTTGTCTTAAATCTGAAATTCACTTTTGAAATGTCTTCTCCTATGATTTTAATGTTTTTAAAATTACCGACTCCAAGTTTTTGATCATTTGCCATCTTTATGAATTTAATTTTTAAAGGATCAAAACCCATCATCTTTGCAGAAACTGCATCAATTGCTACCGGATCATCACTTGCAAGTATATAATCTTTAATTTTTGGCTCCATTGTTCTCGGGCCTGCCCCATCTCCGCATACAGTCCCGTCCATCACTGTAAAGATAACTGGATGAATCTCTTTTTGAATTTTCAAAAGATCAACAAGCACTTCATGGATCATCTTGTGCGAGTGGTGCCGCCTTTCAGTTATAAGGCCGCCGAAAGCGTTTTTTAGAGAGCCTGTCATTTGGGTGTGGCCATGTACCTTTATTGTCGGCAGGTGGATAACACTTTTTCCCTTCATGATTTCAGGTATCAAGTGTCCCTCAGGATAGAGTTTAGGTATTGCTGATAGTTTATATTTTGGCTTATATTTTTTCCATTTTTCCTCAGTTAATGGATAGAACTTAAGCCCGTATTTTTTTAAGATGGAAAGCCATTTGTTGCCTTTTGCACCTTTCCATACATCTGTGACAACAGTCTTGTTTTCAACAGGAAAAATTTTATCAGGAGAGTAGCCTTTTTCAGTTAAATATTTAACAACTCCCTCGAGCTGCCAAGGCTCTGTTGAGCATGCAGGGTAATATAATGACCAGGAAAGGTTAAGTTTTAAGAGGATTTCTTTGTTTTTAGGAACCAATTTTTCAAAACCTGATTTTTCCATCAATGTCTGATAATCATTAAGAACAGTTTTCGGATCAGTTTTTAAGACAACTACTTTTGACATAATTTAGATAAAAATTAAATACTTTAAAAAAGTTTATTTAACAAGGAATGAGAGAGATAATAAGATTATTAAGACCTTACCAGTATTATAAGAATCTAGTAATTTTTTTACCTTTGATATTTGGTCAGGTTCTGTTTGATGTAAATGCGTTCTATAAAACTATTATTGGTTTTTTATGCCTTTGTCTGATATCTTCAGTAAATTATATAATAAATGATCTGGTTGACATATCAAAAGACAAAATTCATCCTGAGAAAAGAAAAAGGCCATTGGCATCAGGTAAGATTGATAAATTAACAGCAGTAATAATTGCGGTTGTCCTTTTCATTACTGCAGGCTTAATTTCTTTATTTTTATCAAAGATGTTTTTTTTGTTTGTGTTTTCTCTTTTTGTAACAACACAGATATATACACTTTTTTTTAAGAAAGAAGCGTTTGTTGATATTATAATAATTGCAGTGAATTTTGTGATAAGAGCAGTTTCAGGAGCATTTGTTGCTACATATAATAATCATCCATACATTGAGGTTAGCCAGTGGCTGATATTTTCTCCTTTTTTTCTCTCTTTATTCTTATCAGCAGGAAAAAGAGAAGCCGACCAGAAGCTTCTAGGAAAAGGATCTGAAAAACACAAGGAAGTTTTGAAATATTACAATAAAGATATTACAAAATCATTGATGATAATCTCAACAACACTATTAATCATTGTATATAGTCTGTATATATTTTTTAGTGAATATAAATTTTTGATTTTCACCCTACCTTTTTCATTGTATGTGATTTTCAGGTATCTTTATTTAGTTGAATCAGGTTCAGAAGTAGCAAGGCACCCGCATAAGGTGTATGAGGATAAGAGAATATTAGCAGGAATTATACTGTGGGTCTTTCTGACTTTGGTTTCAATTTATTTTGTCTAGAATAAATTTTTAAATTAAGAGTTTACTGAATTTTTTTATTTAGAAAACCTAAATTTTACTAAATAGTAAAGGGCTTTTATTCCATCTTTCCAATTAATTTTCTTGCCTTCTTCAAAACTTCTCGGATTAAAATTAATTGGGACTTCAACAATATCATAACCTTTATTAATTATCTTAGCTGTAATCTCAGGCTCTAATTCAAACCCTCTTGCTTCTAAATTGATATTTGCTAGGACATCTTTAGATAAAACTTTGTAACAGGTTTCCATATCTGTTATTTTTCTTGAGTAAAGTATTTGTGTCATAAATGAAAGAAATTTATTTCCAAATAAATGACTTCTGATAATATTCTTTTGAGAACTCCATTTTTCATAATTTTCCCCTAAGAATCTTGATCCATATACAACCTTTGTTTCATTATTAATTATAGGTTCAAGCAGTTTACTATAATCGTTTGGATCATATTCAAGGTCTGCATCCTGGATTAAAATTATGTCTCCTGTCGCATGCTTTAGCCCAGTTCTTACAGCAGCTCCCTTTCCTAAATTTTTTTCATGAAAAACAAGTTTGATATCTCTTTCCTTTTTATTGAGAATATTTTTTGTTCCGTCATCTGAAAAATCATCAATTACAATGATTTCCTTTTCGATTGGAATATTTACTTTTTCTATTTTTTCAAGAATTTTTAATATTGTCTTTTCTTCATTATAAACAGGTATTATTATAGATATTCTTTCCATTATTTTTTCAAAAATATTTTATTTTATATAATTTATGCAATTCTTATGCAATTCTTTTAAAAAAATATATAAATATATTCTAGATTAATTATGCAGAGGGGAAACAAAATTAAAAATTTCTTTTTAAAAAACAAATATATTATACTTATCTTGTTGGTAAGTCTATTTTTAAACCTGTTTGAAATAACTTCAGGTCTGCCGTATCTCTGGCATCCAAATGAATTTGTAAGATTCACTTTAAGGATGGGAAAAAATTTTGATTTTAATCCTCACTGGTTTATCAATCCCTCTTTACCAATATATCTAACGGGAATAGCTTTAATTCCTTACTATCTGTACCTTGTTACTTTTAATCCAGGTCTTATAAATGAATTAATAAGTTTTGATATGACCTATGACTCCTTATATCAAGTACCTGCTGAATTTGTAACAATCACATTTACTATCGCAAGATTGCTTGTTGTTGTTTTTGCAGTTCTGACTGTTTTTCTAACATATTTGATTGGAAAAAAATATTTTGGGAAAAAAGTTGGAATTTTATCATCTCTATTTCTTGCCTTAAGTCCGGGATTTGTCAATTTAGCTCATTATGCAACAGTAGATATCTATGTTATTTTTTTTTCTACATTGTGCCTTTTTTCCTGTTTAGAGATTATAAAAACCAAAAAATGGAGATATTATATTTTAGCCGGAGTTTCTGCAGGGTTTGCTGCAGCTTCGAAATATACTGGAGGATTAGTCGCAATATTTATAGTTCTTGCACATTTTTTTTCCATAAATAAATTTAAGATCAAAAATTTTTTCGATAAAAAATTAATAATATCTGGAATGATAGTTATATTTTCATTTTTAATTGCTGTTCCTTTTTGTATCCTGACTTTTGATGAATTTTCACGCGATTTAATAGATGATATTATAACAAGAGAACAATGGGGCTGGAGACCAATGGTATACAGAGCCTGGTTCACAAATATGCATTATTTAGCAAAATTAACAGGAGGGCCTCTTCTCTTATTAAGCATATTTGCTTTTTTTTATTTATTTTATAAAAATATCACGGATAAAAACAAATTTTCCTTGTTTTTATGGCTGTATGTTTTTTCTTATTATATGATTGTTGGAACATGGTTTTATACAACAACAAGATTTATTGCTCCTTTAACTCCTTTCATTTTTATCTTATCCTCTATTTTTATTTTTGAATTTTTAAAGAAAAAAAGATACACAAACTTTGTTAAGGTTTTTGTTATCCTCTCTATACTTGTCTTATTTGTAAATACCTTGATTCAGTTGTACGGATATACAAATGACCCGAGATACAAGGTTGGAGGCTGGATAGAAAAAAATATTGATCCGGAAGAATCAATTGTATTATTCACACAACAAAGAGTCATTTGGCCGCAGATACCAAGAAATTACAACTTTAAATATGACTCCAGACTGCATTTGAATAATCTAAGTGATAGGGAATTTGATGAATTTGTTTCTGAAATCAAAGAAGATGGTCCTGATTATATCATTCTGGTAAGAGAGCTAAGTATAATTGATATCAGTCCCTGGCCTAAAAAAACAATTTTTATCAGAAATCTGATGGGAGGAAACCTAAATTATGAGATAGTTGCAAGGTTTGATAAACATGGACCAATTTTAGGAAAATACAAGTATCTTACAAAGCATGTCATTTTAAAAAGGCAGGAATAAATGAAGACAGATATAATTTTTCCGGTTTATAATGAAGAACATAATTTAGAAAAAGGTGTTATTAAGCTCCTTAACTTTTTAAAAAAACAAAATGTTAATTTTGATTATAGGATAATAATAGCAGATAATGCTTCAACTGATAAAACATTAAAAAAAGCAAAGAAATTAGCAAAAAAATACAAAGAGGTAAAATTCATTCATTTAGATAAGAAAGGCAGAGGAAGAGCCTTAAGAAAATCATGGATGGAGAGCAGTGCAGATATTGTATGCTACATGGACATTGATTTATCTACAGAACTAGGGGCATTTCCAAAATGTATAAATGCACTTGAAAAGGGATATGATATTGCAATAGGAAACAGATTGAATAGAAAAAGTAAAGTTATTGACAGAACATTAAAAAGAGAAATTTTATCTCGTGGATATAATCTTTTACTTAAAATTATATTTAATACCAGAATAGATGATGCACAGTGTGGTTTTAAATCTCTAAAAACCAATGTGTCTAAAAAATTAGTACCAAAAATAAAAAATAATGAATGGTTTTTCGATACTGAACTATTGCTGCTTGCAGAAAGACAAGGATATAAAATTAAACAGATTCCAATTAAATGGAAAGACGATCCTGACACCAGGGTGAATATTATAGAGACTGTATGGAGTTATATAAAAAACATATACAGAATGAAAATAAAATAATTCATTAAAATAATTCCTTTGGAGATTTTTCTTTTAAAGCAATTAAAAAGCCGAGTATTGACATCAATATATTCCCTAAAAAAAGATTTATCAAAGATACAGAAATTACAATCTCTGGCTCAATATTAAATATTGAAAATAGGTATATCCAAGCTGCTTCTTTAGTTCCTAAACCACCAACAGTTATAGGAATGAGAGAAACAACATTTCCGATTGAAGATATCAAAACAACAAAAACAAAAGGAACAGCAGCTGAATAACTTTTGAAAAGAATATATATTGGAATTGATAAAATAATCCAGTTAATAAAAGTCAACATTAAAGGAAGTATTAAGTTTTGAAGAGGAGGAATACTTTTATTAAAAGAACTAAAAATTAATTTACTTTTATTCTTTAATTTTTTTGGAATAAAAAATGTGTAGACAAATCTGAAAATTAGTTTGTTGAAATTCTCTTTTAAAATCACCAAACTCATAAATATAAAAAAACCAAATAAAAAAATTATAATCTTGATATCAACAAGATAATTTAGAAAGAAGATAATCCCTAATAAAGAATAAATAAATAAAACAAAGAGATCCATAATCCTTTCAATAATTATTCCTGATACACATTTCCCAAAGGGTTCTTTGATCAAACTGATTAGATAAGATGCTCGGATTACTGATCCAGTTTTTGCTGGTGTAATAATACCATAAAATAATCCGATTAAATAAAGTTTTAATACCTTAATAAACCTTAAATTTATTTTTTGGATTTTTAAGATAATATACCATTTAAATGTTAAGCTCAATAAATTCAATAAGTAGAACAATAATATCAAAACAAGATAAAAAGGATTAATATCAATAATTTTATTTAAGATATCTTCAGGGCCGATTTTATAAATCAAAAAGATTAAAATGGATATTCCAATTAAAGGTAAGAATTTTAATTTTCTCATTATTTATTGGATAAAAAATATTTATTATAATAAATATTTTTACCTTTTTCGGATTTTAAGATTTTAAAAAAATTTATAATTAATTTCAAAGTTCTATACAGTGAAATGGGTAAAGTTGTAATAATTGGATTAGACGGGGGAAATTTTGATATAATACAAAAATGGAAAGATAAGCTACCAACACTTAAAAAATTTATAGATCATGGTTCATCCGGATATCTAAAAACAACTATTCCTCCTTTGACAATACCTGCTTGGCCTTCTTTTTATACAGGAAAAAACCCTGGAAAATATGGAGTTTTTGATTTTGTTGACAGGACTTCAAAAAATAAAAACAAAATTGTTGATTCGACCTATGTTAAATCAGATAGTTTATGGAGTATCTTGAGTAAAGATAACAAGAAATGCTGTGTAATCAATGTGCCTTTAACATATCCAGCTAAAAAGATTAATGGACTAATGATTACTGGGTTGCTGACTCCAAAAAGAGATTCATTTTTTACTTATCCAAAACAATTATCTGAAAAAATAAAGGATTATAGACTGCATCTCGATGTCGGATATACAAAAAAGAAAAAAAAAGAATTTTTCAATGATGCTGTTAAAGTTCACAGAGCCAGGGCCAAGACATCGATTGATTTGGTCAAATCCCAATATTTTGACTTTTTTATGGTTGTATTTACAATGACTGATGAGATTTCCCATCATTATTGGAAAGACATGGTAAAAAAAACAAAGTACGAAAAAGCAATTTTTAGAATATACAGGGAGGCAGATAATAGTATAAAAAAACTTATGGACACTGCAGGAAAAGATACAAATTTTATTATAATGTCAGATCATGGGTTTGGATCATTGGAAAAAATGGTTAACCTTAATTTGTTTTTAATTGATAAAAAACTTTTATTCTTAAAAAAAGAGATATTAACAAATTTAAAATATAATTTATTTAAATTAGGCTTTACACCGACAAATATCTATAACCTAGTTTGTAAATTAGGATTACAGGATTTTTTTCCTGAGCCAAGGATCAATAAAAATGTCAGAGAAAAATTATTAAATATATTCTTATCTTTCTCTGATGTGGATTGGAATAGAACAATTGCATATTCTCTTGGAAATGTTGGGCAAATTCACTTGAATAAAAAAGATATACACTATAAAAAAAAGGTAATTAAATCACTCTATAATTTAAAAGAAAACAATGAATCAATTATTGATGAGATCTATGAAAAAAAAGACTTGTATTCAGGGAAATATTTTGAGTATGCTACAGATTTGTGTTTAAAGATGAAAGATTTCAGTTATATTTCTTATCCTGTTTTTGTGAATAGCAATAAAATAATTGATAATCATCCTTTGGGAATATCCGGAGGACATAGGTTGCACGGAGTATTTTTGGCTTATGGTCCTGATATAAAATTTAATAATGTTAAAAATGCGGAAATTATTGATATCACTCCGACAGTCCTTCATATGTTTAATCAAGAGATTCCTCCAGATATGGACGGAAAAGTCTTAAAAGAAATATTTAAAGAAAATTCTGATTTTTTAAAAAATAAAATAAAATATGAAAAAATTGATAAAACAAACCTTGAAAAACAAAAAATTAATAAGACTTTAAAAAAACTTAGGTTGTTATAGGGTGAGTTTATTGAACAAAGAAACTTTTTATAATGTTCCCTTACCAAAAAAGATAATCACAAAAATTCAGGAAAGAATACAGGATACAGAATTTAATAATGTAAGTGAATATATTC
>WJJD01000064.1 GCA_014729915.1 Candidatus Woesearchaeota archaeon
TTGTGATCATCAGCATTTTCAAATCCTACCTGTAGGGTGTTATGATCGATAAAACTATAAGCTCTTGTTCTTAAGCTTCCTTCATCAATAGATTCAAATTGAAGCCAAGTCATTGTTCCAGTTGCATCTTGGGTTAAAGTATCATCTACAGTTATTGCTACTTCATTACCTTTTTTTAAGTCTCCTTCAACAAGATGCTCAGATAATATTATTTCTGTTAGAGTACCCTTCATTTTTATTTGTAAAAATTATTAATATAAATAATTAATTGTAAATACAGTATCTCCTTTCAGAGATTGTAGATACATAAAAAAATTATTAAATACACATATTTTATCTTAATCTTGATAGTAAAATGGAAAACAAATTTGACAAAAATGTAAAAAAGGTCTACGCGCATTGGTCAAAGTCTTATGATAATGAGGATAATCCTGCTTTATTTGCTGAAAAAAACTTTGCCATTGATATGTTAAGTCTTAATGAGAAAGATATTGTATTAGACTATGGATGTGGTACAGGAAGAAATATAGACAGGATACTTAAATTTACTAAAAAGGTTCATGGAATTGATATTTCTGAAAATATGTTGTCTATCGCAAGGAAAAAATTTTCAAATGTAGATTTAAAATCACCTAAAAACAAAAATAAAATACCATTTGATAATACTTTTTTTACAAAAATCCTTTGCAGTTTTGTTATTTCACATATTAAAAATATTGACATATTATTTAAGGAATTTAATAGAGTTCTTGTTGATGAGGGAAAATTAGTAATTAGTACAATTCACCCAGAAGCAAATTTTTCAAAATACAGGCTTAAACCAGGTGATAGATTTGAATTAATGAGCTATGACATTAATATTCAACATACATTTGCAGAATTAAAAAAATCATTAATCAATTTGGGATTTGAAGTAGAAGAAAAAATGACAATTAAAATTACAAATGATATGGAACATTACTACCCTAAAGAATCATTTGCACAGATTGTTAATATGCCCTTCTTACTTATTTTAGGAGCCAAAAAATGTTCTGACAAGATCAACATCTAAGAAAGGAACTCGACAGGGTGTAAGAGAATAGCAAAAATTTTCTAGAATTTTTCTAAAAAAAGTTGATAAAAAGCGAAAGATATAAATATATATTTTCAATATAGAAAAAATATGATAAATAGAGGAGGGAAACAAATGAAATTTAAGAAAGGAATAAGTGAAAACCAGGAATTTTTGATTCCAAAAAAGCCATCAGAATATATATCAGAAGATCATCTGGCAAAGATGATTTACCATCTTGTAGATAGATTAGATTTTAGTAAAATAGAATCAAAATATAGTACTAAAGGACAAAACGCATATCCACCAAGGATGATGACAAGATTATTGTTTTATGGATATTGCAAAGAAACAAGAGCATCTCGAAAAATATCATGTGCATGTGAAGAACGATATGATTTTCGATATTTATCAGATGGATTTATACCATCACATGACAGAATAGCTGACTTCAGGAAAGATAATCTTGATGAACTTAAAGAAATCTTTAAGCAAATAGTATTATTAGGTTTAAATATGGGTTTAGCTGATTTGGGCAATATAAATTTAAGTATAGATGGCTCAAAAATACGAGCAAATGCGTCAGCAAAATTAAGTAAAGATGAAGAAGGATTACAAAAATTACTTGATAATCTTCAAGATGAGATCAATAAAATGTTTGAGAAAGCAGAAAGAATTGATGAAGAGGAAGACAGAAAATATGGTAAGAAAAATAGAGGCGATGAATTACCTAAACATTTAAGATCTAAAAAATCAAGAGAAAAAGCTATTAAAGAGGCAATGAAAAAATTAAAGATCTGGAAAGAAAAAAAGAAAGTAAAAATCAAAAAAGAAAAAAACCGAGATCCAACACAAGCAGAATTAAAAAAAATTAACAAAACTAAAATCAATATAACCGACCACGATGCAAAGTTTATGAAAGAACGGAATGGAGTTATAAAACCTAACTACAATACTCAGATTTCTGTAGATGAAAAAGAACAGTTTATTATTGCTAATGATGTAACTGACCAATGTATTGACTCTCATCAACTTGTTTCTATGTTGAATAAATCTGAAAAAAATACTGGCAAAAAACCAAAATCTGCAAAAGCTGATAATGGTTATTCTGAACAGCAACTTAACAACCTGATTAAATTACTCAAAAAAAAAGGAAGATCTGAATATAAAAAAAGAATGCATACTGTTGAACCAGTCTTTGGAAACATTAAACACAACCTTGGCTATAGGTATTTTCTACTTAGAGGCTTAAATAATGTTAAAGGAGAATTTAATCTTATGTGTATAGCTCATAATATTAAAAAAATTTATTCATTCATCCTGAAAAAAATCAAGCAATTAGCGACAGCTCCTTCTTTTGAAAAAATACCTCATTTTTGTTGATTTTTTAGTTGGTACTTTTTACTTATTTAATCTATCTTCTAGCTCATTCTTCATTTTTTTAATTTAAAAA
>WJJD01000065.1 GCA_014729915.1 Candidatus Woesearchaeota archaeon
AAATACATTGTCATATAAAATGCTTCATCCAAAAAATGCTTTTTTTCTGAATTTTTTTATTTGTCTTAAAATAAATTTATATTATCTCTGTCTTAAGAAAAATTCAGAAAATTTGCTATTATACATTTTTTGGATGAAGCCCAAATAAAAAGAAATCACAAAAAGTCATTCATGGATTTTTTTAAAAAAATCCATAATTTACTTTTTTATCCTTAATTCACATTTATTAGAAAAAACAATCCTTTCTCTTCCTTTGCTTGTGTCAAATTTTATCTTGACTGGTGGAAGGCTTATTCCCCCAACTATATTCAATTTTGATTTTATCCTGTAAGCAATAACTCTCTCTTCAAATGGCTCTAATGAATTCATTTCCCATTTTACAATTGTACCTCTCTTATCATGCCTCAATATTTTTGAAGGCTCCAGTGTTCCTAAATATGATTCTTTTACAAGATCAGCAATACTTGGAAGCTTGTCACTAACAGTAACATTATTTACAATATCAGAGGTCCGATTTTTAATATAAATAAGTATCTTCATCTCAGAAATACCAGCACTTGTTGAACCAATTACTAATATTTCTTTTTTTGATATAACAGGGCTTCTTGAGATATAATAAAAAATAAATAATAATATAACAATTATTAAAAGATAAATAACCAATCTGTAATTTGTTACAAGAGTAATTTTGAATTCCTGTTCTGGCTCCAAAGATAAAACCCATGTATAGTAAACATTTCCATCTTCATATTTTTTCTCTGCTTCAGGAGTAGTCTTTAAAAATAAGCTCTCAAATAATCCGGCCTGAATTTTTTTAACTCCTGATTTCTCATAGTTGCCTTTATTTTCAAGGGTTATGTCCTTTACGGATTTAAAAAAACTTTTTTTTTCATCTTCCTGCTCGATAAAGTCAGAATATGCAATTACACTGATATCTTTACTGACTTCATTAATAGTTTCATTCTGGTAAACTATTGATATATCTACTGTTGTGTCCTGAGGAGGAGTTAGATGATCAACACTAAAGACAATTCCTTCTGTTCTTTCTTCTAATCCAGAGAGAGAAACCTGCATTTTTTTATAAAAAAGCTGGCTCTCTACCAGAACTTCCATGTCTTCTATATTGAGCCTGTTTCTGTTCCTTAAATATATTTCCACAGGAATGTTTTCCCTTGGATCAATTGATTCATCAGTTCTTACCCTCAGTTCAACTGAAGGAGCATACTGTCTGTGCTTTATTGACCAGTCTTTTACATAGATTGAGACCTGCTCCTGTGTATCTTCTCTTGTAGTTAAGCTTTCAATTACAATATTTGCGACCTGAGGGCCTGTGGTTGCCCATGCACTCGGAAGAATCTCTAGTGTTATATTTTTTGATTCTTTTGGATGTAACTTAATTACAGCCGGCTCCACATCAACACTCCAGGCAAGATCAGGAGTATATATCTGTATTCTTTCAACAATATCTCCAGTATTTGTTATTTTAATATTAAAAAGAGCATTTTCATCAAGATAGATACTGTTTTTCACTGCTGTAAAATCAGCTTTAAAAGAATCAGCATAAACACATGTAAGATTAAATATAATTAAGAAAAGGATTACAAATTTATAATATTTTTTCATTGACCCCAACACCTATATTAAATTATTGTAGAATACTAGTATTTAAAGATTTTGTTTTAACCAATGATGGAAGATGGATCAGTTTGAAAGCATTAATTTTCTGGTAATGGTGTCTTTTTAATTTTTTTTAAAGATTCCTAAGTTCATCCCAGCAGGTTTTCCAATAATCCTGCTGACGCAAGAAAAGTTACATAAAGTAAAATTAAACTCAAACCTTCTTCCCAGGTTATCTCTTTTTTCTTAATATAAAGTATCGCAATAAAAACTGCTGATACCATGAAAAGTGCGTTAGGGATGAAGAGTTTTCTATTAAATGTAATAGGATTTATCAGTGCTCCAACTCCTAAAACCAATGAAGAATTACAGACAACACTACCCAGAATATCACCAAAAGCAATGCCACTTGACCCACTTAGAATTGAAGAAATATTTACTGTAAGCTCGGGTATGGTTGTGCCCGCTGCCATAAGAATCAAACCCACAAAATACGGAGGAATATTTAGTATTGAGGATAAATTCTGAGCAGATATAATCAGCCATTTTGTACTCAAAAGCAGAGCTATCACACAACCTGAGACAATAACTATGTCCTGCCAGATATCTTTCCAGTAAATCTGTTTTTTAATTTGGCCAAAATGCCCTTCTTTTTTTAATAGAATTAAAATATAAATTAAAAATGAAATTATTAATAAAAGTCCTTCAATTCTTGAAATTACACCGTTAAATCCAAAAATAAACGGAAGTAAAGATAAAGTCAGAATTGTAAAAATTGTCTTGTCAATGATTTTTCCATGAACCGTAAGTTTTTTTCCTATTATAGAAGTAATTCCTAAAACTATTGTAACATCTATTATATTTGCTCCTATAATGTCTCCAAGGATTATCTGGTTATCTCCTGAAAAAGAAGCCATAAAGGAAGTTGTTAATTCAGGCAGGCTAGTTCCGATTGATACAACCAAAAAACCGATCAGGTAATCTGAGACCCCTGTTTCTTTTGCATAATGAGAAACCGCTTTTATTATGTAGCTTGCGGACTTCATTATAATAATTAAGCTTGCAAAAGCAAAAGCAGAATATATATAAATATCACTTATAAACATTGATTTCACACATCCTGTTATTCAACACTCTTTGCAAATAAAATATTACAATTTTCACATTTAAACATTTTATATAATACTTTTCCAAGCTTTTTAGTACCACTCATAACCAACTTAGCTTTACATTGTGAGCAAATAAACTCATCCATAAAAATTACTTTAAGTGTTATACTATTTAAATTTTATCAAAAATAACTTTGTGATTTTTAATACTAAGGGAATTTTACATAAGACAAAAATAGATTTCACTAGACTTTCTAAAGCCTTTTGGGATTGAAAAAAAAAAATAGGATAGTGTTAAATAATTAGTTATTTTTTAACAGTCCCTTAATCCAGTTAATAAATCTTGTAATTATTCCTGTTTTTTTCACATTCTGAACCGGCTTTGTATCTTTTTCGTAAATAATCTCATCCTTTGATTCTGTTTTATTCTGAATCACAACGTTTTTCTCAGTATTTTTATCTTTTTTATACACTCTGACATCAATTGCATTCGAAGATGCTTTGTATTCATTTCCGAGATGGTTGTAATATGCATAAGCTCTACCCAGATTAACATTTCCGGGGTTAATAAGAGAAAGATTATAATTAATAATTTTTTTTGAATTTCCATTGATTTTAAAATCCCATTTTTTATTATTATCATGTATACTCCCGCTTGCTTTTTCATTCCCGATATTTTCTAAGCTAAGTGTTATAATAATCGTAGCTCCTTTTTCTATTTCATACATATTTGCACTTTTTTCAATAAGTAAAGCAGGTGCTCCAAAATGTCCTATGTCTACGTCTAATTTAATTGAAGAAGAAGTGACATTGAAGAGTCTTCCTTTTGAATCTTTAAAATAACAAACTGAGCCGTCAATAACAGTATTTCCAGCTTTTTTTGGCCTTATCTGTTCGAAATCAAGAATTATTTTTTCTTCAGGATTAAGTTTTGGTACAGTGTAATTATATGTATTTAAAACATCAATGTATTTATTTTCACTTGTCATAATCATAATACCAAAAGCAGGATCCTGTTCTTTGTTTTCAAGTACATATTTTACCGGAAGTATCTCTCCCTGAAAAACATCGTTTGTTTCAAGTGTTTTTGAAATTTCGATGTTTAAACTCTTGGGATAGACAGAAAACATTTTAGAATCAGTGAATAAATATTCTTTACCTGAAATAGAATATTTTGCTGTTGTATTTATAGTATAAGTTGTTTCATTCATAACAACAGGTGCAGTCAATATATAAGAATAAGCAGTTTTTGTTTCTCCTTTTTTAATATCAACTAAGTTGGTTTTCTTTCCGTTAATCTGAAAACTACCAGGGATTGAATCTGATACATAAACATCTTTGACATCATTATTTCTGTCATTTTTTAAATCTACTTTAACTTCAAAATTTGTTCCTTCCTGAACTTTTTTCAAAAGTTTTTTTTTTATCCTGATTTTTTTAATTGGCTCAACAATTATTTTTCTTAAAAATACTATTGAAAAAATTTCATTGTGTTCTGTTAAATATGTTATATTAAATTGAATTGGGAATTGTTTTGTTGTATTAACTTCCGGTGCTGAAAAGTCCATGTTGTAGAATACTTTTGTTGAATTCTTCTCAATAGTGGCTGTTGATTTATTTTCAAATTTAAAAATATCTGTTTCAACTGAAAAATCAATGTTTTTAATTTCTGAATATTCATTGAGATTTTTTACTTTTACAAGAAAATAAATATTCTGGTTTGAATCTACCCTGACATTATCCTTAAAACTAGTATTTAATTTAATTCCTTTATCAGAAACTCTTATGTTAGTTTTAAAATTGATGTTGTTAAATTCCATATTATTGTATTCATAATCCAGATTAGCATTTATAACAGATACACCTGTTTTTTTCCCGGTTACAATTATTTCATGTGATTTATCACTTTCTTTTCCAAGATTGCCCTCCCAAAAATAACTGGTTCCTTTTTTTTCAAGTGAAGTGCTTTTTACTGAAAGTTCTTCAGGAATACTAATCTCAAGATTATTTATTTTTATTTTATCATCAGCAATATTTGAAAAATTAATAAATATCTTCATCTCTTCCGATATTTGAAGCTTTTTTTTAGGTAAAGAAAAATTATATCTCATTATTGGAGAAGAATATAGATGGATTATCTTAGAGTATGAAATCTCATCACTAAAACCATCATAATAAAATGCTGAAGCACTTAATTTAGAATCCAGATGTTCTTTTGTATGAATCGAGTAAGTGCACTCAATTCTCTCATCTTTATCAAGATTTCCTGTCCAGACTACTTTATTTTTCAATTTATTGCATACACCATTCACATCATCAATCACAACCTGCTCAGGAAACTCATCAATATAATTCACATCATCAGCAGAAACATCTCCAGAGTTTAAAACACTTACTTCAAATTGTGCCTGTTCTCCGACATCAAGTACGTTCTTATCAATCTCTCTATCGATCTCTATTTTTGGGGTTAAATAATTAATATTCATCAAAGCTTTGTAATCATCTATCGAGTTAATATAAGAAGTTGCGTTAAAACAGAACTCAATATTTTCATAATAAGCACATTCATGTTTTGAAACAGACAATGTATTTTGGCCTGTCTTAATTAACAGATCATTTCCGTTGTTGCTGATAAGAAAAAAAAAAAGCTTATTATCAAGTGTAATATTATTATGGTTTTGAATAAAATCATTATAGATATTTTCATCTGAAAAAACAGCAGGCAGTAAAAATAATATTATTAATAGAAAACAACCCCTTTTTTTCATGATTAAACAATATAGTAATACTTGTTTATATTTCTTACTTTTTTGTTTATTCTTTTCCAGCTCCCTTAATACACTAATAGAGAATTTTTAAAAAATCCGAAGAGGTTTTTCAAAATTCTCTATATATATTAATTGTTTAGAGCAAATCAATAGAAACTTGGTTTTTGTATAAAATTCGGGATATTTAAGATTAAAAAAAATAAAGTTCGTTTATAAAGGCCTTTGTTCATCATTTAAATAATTTACGTTATTTTGGTCAAAAATAGCTTGTAATTATTCTAAAGTTATGACTCTCTGAAACTACCAAAAAATCAAGTTTTAGAGGTTATGAATGTGTAAAATTCTATGAAAATATGCAAAGTTGCGAAAAGTTTATAAATGAGTGCGCACATACAAACACATAATTAGGTAATTTAATAGACTACAGAGAACAACAAAAAGTGATTAAGAGGGATTTAAAATGGATGATAGCCTAAAAAACACGGAGGTGTTACATAACATGAAAGTGAAAAAGGCGGTTAGAAAGCTAATTGCACTGACTGCTGGAGCAACCATTGTAGGAGCCACATTGGCAGGAGCAATGGCCCAGGATTTAAGTAACTACCCGGAGCCTTTTGTAGAGGACGGAGTATGGACAGACAGTGTGATTGTAGTAGGAGAAAACGCCGAGACAACAGATGTCTTGGGAGCAATTGAGATTGCTGCAAGCCTGCAGGCAGATGCATATTCTCTTCAACCGATTGAAACAGATGGTGCAACAGCACCGACAATTAGTGAAGGAATTAAGATTGAGAACGCAGGAAACGAGTTCAACTTCAATGAAGAGATCTATGATATAGACACCAATTTCGGAAATGAGGATCTTCCTGAAATTTTAGAAGATGACAAATATTCCGAAAGCAAAGGATCTAACAAGAACGAAGTTGATTATGAGCAGGATATTGTATTCAACGCAGCTAACGGCGACCTGTATTATGCAAAAGAAGACAGTGGAAATGAAGTATTCGGACCATATATAGTAATAAATGATGGAACCACCTTCTATACATACACTGTTGATATTGACGGATATGTGGAGTACGACAACAGTTCAGCAACAAATGCTGATAATGATTGGGTAAGCTCAACAATCGAGCTTCAGGGAAACACATATACAGTAACTGATGTCTCACTATCAAGCGGTAAGCTTGACAAGATCGAGATGATGGCTGGTGAAACAGTAAGATGGCTTGAGCAGGATCAGCCTTTGACAGTAGGGGATCATACCATTACTGTTGTAAGTGTTGACGAAGCTGAAACCATGTGCGGTGTTCAGGTCGACGGAGAAAAAGTATGGGTCGATGTAGGCTCAACTGAAGATTTCGGCGGTCTTTCAGTCGGTGTGATCGATGCGATCGCAGTGCACTCAAAAGACTATGACCAGGATACATGTGAGATCAGCATTGGTTCTCAGGAAGTTGTTCTTGACAACGGAGATGCAGTACAGGTAGGCGGAACAGACATTGATTATTCAACTGTAACTTTTACAGAAAGTACAGGTGGAAGATTAACCCAGATCGATGTTGCGTATTATCCGGAAGATGATATATATCTTGCACCAGGAGAAACC
This sequence comes from Candidatus Woesearchaeota archaeon, assembly GCA_014729915.1. GTDB lineage: Archaea > Nanobdellota > Nanobdellia > Woesearchaeales > GW2011-AR15 > WJJD01. The sequence goes on from WJJD01000065.1 coordinate 7,104, forward strand.
TGGACAGATCCTGTGTTCGGAAACTTCAAGCTTCAGTTTGCTGATGTGACAAAAGACACAGAAGAGATGACCCTTAAGACATCATCAAATTCAGGAAGCTTCAAATTCATGAATATTGAGGGAGATGAAGTAGAGCTTGAAATTGTTGATGACGATGCAAATGATAAAGCTGGATGGGGTTTTGATGACGACTGGATTGGTGATGTATACACATTAGCAGGAGCAGGAACAAATCAAGCAATGATCTTAAATGACGGAGATTATTGTAAAGGAACTTCAAGTGCTGAAGACTGCAAGGGAATTGAGTTTTTAGTAGTGTCATCAGGATTTGAAGCTAGAGTGTTTGAGCTTGCAAATATTGACGAAACAGGTGGAAGCGGAAACGGACCAAGAATCAAGTACAAGGATATCACAAAATCCGGTTCAACAAGCAATTGGGAAGACCACGGTTTGATCGATATCGGTCCTGCAACAGTGAACATCACAGTAAATGCATCAACAAACACTGTTCAGTTCTTTGAAGTTAATTTGGCAACAAGTGATATCATAAAGACATCAAAACTTGCCAGACTTAAATTTAATCAGGGCGGAAACAATGTTTCAGTAAATATTACTGAAGATGATGCACAAACAGATGACAATGGACAGCAACTTCAGATTTATGCCAAGTTAGATTCCAATGACGATTTACAGTCATATGTGACTTCGGCAGCATCAGGAGACTGGTCTGGAGAAATAGAGGAAGACTCTGACTATACTATGTATGCAACACAGTATGGAACAGAGATGCTTTATGACACAGAGAACACAGACGACATAACCATCTCATATCCTGAAGAGAGAGCTTATGGAAATGTTTTCATAGCTCCGTTATCTGCTGAAGTAAGCGGCGGAAGTTCAGGCGGAACAATCAACAGGGAAATCATAAACGAGCTTCCTGTAGGAATTGCAAAGCTTGATTCAGAAGCTGAAGGAATGAGCAAGAACATGATTGTTGTCGGTGGTCCATGCGCTAATACCATTGCTGCAGACCTTGCAGGAAACCCTGCAAGCTGTGCTGAAGGATACGAACCTGGAAAAGCAAAGATCAAGCTTTATGACAGGAGCGGAAAAACAGCATTACTTGTAGCAGGATATAGTGCAAAAGACACACTAGGAGCATCATATGTCTTGGCTAGAAACGATGATTATGACTTGTCAGGAGACGAAGTCGAAGTTGTTGTAGCAAGCCTTACAGACATAAGTGTTACAAGCGCAAGCTAAGTATAAATAAACTTTTTTTTCTTTTTTTTTATGAATTTCTTACAAAATTTATTTGTGGATTTTTTCTGATCAGGTGTGTTTTTTTCAGGATTTCTTGTTATTTTCTTATGGATTGTAGAAGAATAAAATAGGATGATCACAGCTGAAGTTATCAAGCGTCAAAACTAATCACACAACAATTCCTGAGAAAATATTATGCTTGTCTCTTATTATTCTAACATCAACATTTCCCTTATCCTTTGTGCAGTTGATGATAGTCAGGTTCCTATTTGCTGATACAGCTAATTTAGTGTTTTTAAGCCTGGCATCACAACAGATATCTGCTTTTACAATATCGTTTTTTTTAAAAGGCTTTTCAAGAGAAATATCATCTTTAATTTCAGGATATTTCAGATCAGTGAGATTTACATCGTATTTCTTTTCAAGATTTTCTAATAATTCATAGAATTTTGTAAATGTGAGACTTTCTGCAGGCTTTTTTCCAAACCTGTATGTAAGAAAGTTCTGGATAAGTACAGGAACTTTTATTTTTTTTCCGAACTTTATTATCTCTTCAATATCATTTTCATTTACACCTGGAATAAACACAGGAGCAATGACAAGATTTTTTGAGATATGTTTGCAAAGATCAATTATTTTTACTACAGGATAATTCGTACAGGATATCTTTGATGCATTTTCTTTGTCAAGTGAATTAATTGAGATGTGAACGTGAGTTAGACCCTTATTTATAAGATCATCAGCTATTTTTTTATCCAAAAGAATTCCGTTAGTTGCAATTGAGATATGATTTATCTTTTTGATTTGTCTAAGATCTCTGATAAGCTTAGCAAGATCAGCATACATCATAGGTTCTCCCTGGCCTCCGATATGTATGTTAACCCTGTTCTTTTTGATTTTAACAAGCTTTTTTATCTCCTGGATAAAATACTCTTCTTCAACAACAAAATCAACTGATCTGCGCTTCTGGTCAACAGAGCAGTAGATGCAGTCAAGATTGCATATTGTTATTGGTTTTAATTCAATCATATTTGTTTTCCTGTCAACAATCCCGAACTCGTTGCTGCCTATCAAAGGAATACCTGAATTCCTGTGGATATAATTGCAGGGGTTATCTGTCGATATGCTCATAAGATTATTAAATAGCTTTTCAAGAAAAAAAAAGAATTTTGTCCTGATGTTTTTCTTTTTTGATTTTAAGATAATAGCTTTATATTCTATTTCAAACTCAGAAATCTTTTCAAGATCTTTTTTAAAAAAATCAGAATAGAAATATTTCATAAAGATAATTCTTACTTTATTTTTTTTGTCAACAAACCTCAAATTGTCAAATTCCAGTCTAATCATGAAATCTGGAAATAGAGCTTTTGTTTTATTGTTTTTGGGTAAAAAATTTTTTAATAATATACAACACATAAAAAAAATTTACTAATTCTCATCATTAAATTATCATTTGTAAGAATCAGATAATTCAGCAATTTCAAATGGATTTTCAAGAAGGAATTCTCTTATATCCTGCCAATTCTCAAACACTTCTATTGCATTTTTTAGTTCTCTGTTTACTAACCCGGTTAAGCTATTTATGTGTCTTCTCTCCAGAGAAAAGTTCTCCTGCTGGTTTTTTTCTGCATGTTTAATTAACTTTTCTGCTAGCTTAGTCATATCTGTTTTATTAACTTTTTTTAAATACCCTGCCAAAGAAGAAAGAGTATCACAATTCATTTCTTCTACACCTACTTTAACAAATCCGCGTATCATAGCAGCTGCAAGATTTCTCTTCTGGATTTTCTTTTTATTTTTTCTAGTTTCAGTGTGGGATAAGTGCATTATATCCTGATCAACAATTACTGAAGATCCTGCATCTAATCCAAACATCATATATTGATGGACAAAGTCTTCCAGTTTCAAATCTGTAGGTATAAAAGGGATTTTCCCATAGGAGCTGTTGTCTGCGCAATAACAGGTGCAACCTATGTTTGCAAGTTGAAGCGCAACCGGCTTAAGGCAATCATGCGCTAAAACTTCGGGTCCTTCTTCACCAACATATTCATCCATGTCAGAGGCATATGAAACCGGGAAAAAAACTGTTGCAATCCATGATGCAGGCCCCGGAGGCATTCCTGAGACATATAACTGTCCAAACCTATAGCTAGGATCCAATCCCCTTACTAAATTTTCTTTTGCTTTTTTGCATGAAAGCTCTCCGACTGTTTTTCCAAGATATGCTTTGATCAACTTTTCAAGATCAAAAGATAGTTTTTTTCCGTTTTCAGGCAATATAGCTGCTGTATACCCATGCGCAACTTCCTGAAATTCTCGTGCTTTAACTTGAGCTGCTAACATTTCAGGACCCCCTCTTGCTCCAAATTCAGGAATGGATAAGTCTTCCAGGGGAAAGCTTGGTCGAAATGAATATAATTCCACATCATCATCTACTGACAAAACTTTATTGTTCAGGGTCAGGGCAAGAGCAAAATTCCTGTTTCCTCCATATCCCTTTCCAAAAATTCTTTCTAAAACATTTTTTTTAATCCTGGTATTTTTCTCCAACATATTTAATCAGTTTTTTCCTGTGGCTGTCAGTTATCACTCTTATGTCAAGCCTGCCAGAATAATCTGTTTGGACTTTTTCTGAATTTATACTGTTTTTTGAATGATCAAATAAAAGAATAGGAACATCCAATCCATAAACTTGTTTTTGATGGCAGATGCTCTCACATAACCTGCATAGTTCGTCATATCTTCCCAGTGTCGGAACAACTATATAATCTATCATTTTCCAACCTGACGCAATGTTTATATTTAAATCTAATCAAAAATCGTGAGTATTTAGTCTGGGAAAAATGTATAAAATAGGCATTTTTCCCATTAGACTAAATATTCACCAAAAATCAAGCTATTTGCAGGAAAAAGGCAATAATATAATAAGAAGAATTATTAGTACAAGTACTTTCTATTCGGCTTTTTCCAACGGAAAGGCAGTTCCGTAGAGGATGAGAAATACACCCGCTATGAGAATCTTAAGAATGAATGACCTTAAAATCACAATCAAGATGATTGACGGAACAAATGCATACAGATATTTGTTTGATACTATTACCCTTTTGGTACAGTTCTTGCACTTTCCGGAATTTATTTTTTTTGAAAATTTCAATTTGTCCCATATCAGACAATTTTGTTTTTAATTGTTTTATCTTAGACGGTAAGCTTAAATATCATACTCAAAACTTCTATTTAGAAAAATGAAAACAGAAGATTTGGATCTGGATCTTTTGAAAATCCTTGTTGACATAGTGAAGAAATCAGAGGATCCGGAATTTGAAAAGCATTTCAATAAAGCTGTATTTCATCTGAAAAAATTAGCTGAATCAGGAGGAGCATGATGAAAAAGATAAAAGAGTTATCAAAAAAATATGATTGTTTTGTAAATACACAGGAATCGAATCTCAAGAATCTTAATTTAAAAAACATACCATTCAAACTGAAATATATCAATGCGATGCTTCCGGAGTCCGCAGAATGGTACAAGTCAGAGATTGCTGACCTTGACAACAGGATATTCGGGCCCAAGGGCATGTTTTCGCCTCCATGGATCGATATCACTTTTTCAGGAATGGCAGGCGCAGCAATCGGGCTTAAGGAAAAGGACGGACAGGTTGTAACAATCGCAAGGTTCTGCGGTTCTTTGGAAAATGATAAAATGCAGTTGTGGACCCTTCTCACTTATCCAAAAGTACAGGGAAAAGGCCTTGGAACAGTAACTCTTGCATTATTTTCTGCATTGAATCAGAAAAAAAAGAAGTTCCAGTACATAACCCAGATCGAAAATCCGGCACTTAGGCTCTATATGAAGCTTATTTCTCCTGACAACCCTCTGAGATTGACAGGGATCGGATTTTATCATTCACAGATGCCAAACAGCATTGCTATAACATCAAAGATACCAAAAAATCCTTTTGATGTTTTGGTTAACGGGATAAAAGCCCCTGAAGAGATCAGGCAGGGAACAGGGGTTGAAAAACTAGATGGAAATGAGATCCCATTAAACCAAGTCCTTTTTTTGCCGGAAAAATCAAAGCACAACAAAATAATCTCGGACGACATACTCAAGGGAGCAAGCTATGATGTCATCTGGTGGCTCTCAGACAAGGATTCAAAAGAATTTGATCTGGTTGGGCCTCATCTTGTCATCAAAAAGACAGGCAGCATCTCGCCATTGAGCCATAACGGGAAACTTATAGGGTGATATCATGAAAAATAAAAAAGTAATTATCGGATTTTCAGGAGGCCTTGATACAAGCTTTTGTACAGTCTATCTGAAAGAAAAAGGGTATGATGTTGTTACAGTGACAGTTGATACAGGAGGCTTTTCAGAAGATGAACTAAAGGAAATTGAAAAAAAATCAAAAGAGCTTGGGGCTGTAAAGCATTATTCAATTGATGTGCAGGAAGAATTTTATCAGAAGATAATATCTTATATCATAAAATCAAACGGGTTTTATGAAGAAGTGTATCCGAATATGTGCTCTGACCGGTATATAATTTCTGAAAAAATGATCAGGACTGCAAAAAAAGAAGATACACAATATGTATGCCACGGCTCTACAGGACAGGGAAATGACCAGGTGAGATTTGATTCTGCAATCCTATCAATTGAGCCTGAGTTTAAGATAATTGCACCCATACGCAAGCTTGGAATCACAAGAGAAGAGGAACAGGATTATCTTGGAAAAAAAGGTTTTCCAGTCTCAAAAGAATATAAGAAATATACCATAAACCAGAATATCTTTGGCTATACTCATTCAGGGTCTGAAATTGACAATTATAAAGAACCCGGAGAAGAAGCTTATGCTGTCTGCAAAAAGACAAAACAAGATCCTGAATATGTGGATTTATATTTCAAAAAAGGAGTTCCGGTGAAAATTAATGATAAGATAATGAAAGGGCATGAGATAATCAAAAAACTCAATCTTATTGCCGGTTCTCATGGTTTTGGAAAAAAACTCGTTGTTAATAACACAATAATAGGAATCAAAGGCAGGATATTGTTTGAGGCTCCGGGAATACTTGCAATAATTAAAGCCCACACGGCTCTTGAGAAAGCAGTTCTTACAAAAGAGCAGTATGAGCTTTCCAAAATAATATCTAATAAATATTCAAACCTGCTTTACTCAGGAAAATATTATGATCCTGTTGTTAAAAATATGGAGAAGTTTTTTGACAGCTCCCAGAAAAATGTAACTGGAAATGTGAAGCTTAAGTTTCATGATAATGAATGCATGCCTGTTGAAATTGGATCAGATTATTTATTGGAAGCAAAAGAGATTGCAGAGTATGCACAAAAAGCCTCATGGAAAGGAAAAGACGCAGAAGGATTCATCAAATTATATACAATGCAGCAAAAGATATGGAGCATAAAAAATGGCTGAACTCTTAAAAAAATTAATCTCTATAAACAGTGTCTCGGGAAATGAGAAAGAGATTGCGGATTTTTTAGAAAAATACCTTAAAAAACAGGAGATAGTGCCAAAAAGAATCGGTGACAATCTCATAGTAAAGACTGGCTCGGGAAAAAAAACAGTGATGCTTGTTTCACATGTTGATACTGTTCCTGCAGGCGTATCATGGACAGCGGATCCGTTTTCTCCAGTGATAAAAGAAAACAGGATTTATGGTCTCGGAGCATCAGACAACAAATCAAATGTCGCTCTTTTATTAAAGCTAATTTCGGGATTAATACATAATAAATTGAATGGGAAAGTTATTTTTGCATTTACAACAA
>WJJD01000012.1 GCA_014729915.1 Candidatus Woesearchaeota archaeon
AACTTTTCAAAAAATTTAAGTACTGGTTCAGTTCTTTTATTTTTGGTAGTATTTGTTTCATTTGTCCAAATCTATGATGCAAATACTACTACTTCTTTTTTTCTATACTTCAGTCTATAAAAAAATTTTATCAACATGGCGTGATGGAATTTTGCAAAGCAAAATTAAATAGGATTTTGGAACAAAATCCGTCGCTGCCCTCGTTGTTGTTAAAATTTTGTTTAGAATAATCTTTTCATTTATAAGCAAAATTCAGAAAGTCTAGCAATGAAAGGCAGATATATGCAATTATTAAAGACCAGGAGTTGAAGAAACATTGAATGGATATCCAGCAAAATCAAAGATTTTTTCCAAAACTTTTAAAAAAATCGTTTGTTTCTGAAACAAAAGATTAACTTTATTTTTTTAAGACTAGGGGGAGGATATTTATGTCAAAAGAAGTTCAACCTATCTATATCATGCCGGAAGGAACAAAAAGAAACCGGGGAAGGGATGCTCAGAGAAACAACATTATGGCTGCAAAACTTGTTGCAGAAACTGTGAGAACCACACTCGGACCCAAGGGAATGGATAAAATGCTTGTTGATGAACTTGGTGATGTGATTGTAACAAATGATGGTGTTACAATTCTTGAAGAGATGTCTGTTGAGCATCCTACAGCAAAAATGATCGTTGAGATTGCAAAAACCCAGGAAGATGAGGTTGGAGACGGAACAACAACTGCAGTTGTTCTTGCAGGAGAACTATTAAAAAAAGCAGAGGAACTTCTTGATATGGAAATTCATCCGACAATTATTGTTAAGGGATACAGGATGGCAGCAGCAAAAGCGCAAACTATCTTAAAAAATATCTCTGAAAAAATAACCGGCGACAACAAAGAAATCCTGAAAAAAATTGCATCAACTGCAATGACTGGAAAGGGTGCTGAGAGCAGTAAAGAAAAATTATCTGAAATTGTAGTTAATTCTGTCCTGGAAATAAAAATAAAACAGGATGATAAGATACTTATTGATATAGATGATATCAAACTTGCAACAAAAGTCGGGGAAAGCATTGACCATACTGAACTTATTCAGGGTATTGTTCTAGATAAAGACAGAGTGCATTCTAATATGCCAGAATCTGTAAAAAATGCAAAGATTGCTCTTTTAGACAGTCCTTTAGAAATTAAAAATACAGAGACTGATGCAAAGATACAGATTACTGATCCAAACCAGATGCAGGCCTTTCTTGATATGGAAGAAAAGATGCTTTCAAAAATGGTAAATAAGTTATCTTCTTCAGGAGCAAATGTTGTTTTCTGCCAAAAAGGTATTGATGAGATTGCACAGCATTTTCTTGCTAAAAAGAAGATTTATGCTGTCAGGAGAGTTAAAAAATCAGATATGAAAAAACTTGCACGGGCAACAGGGGCTAAAATAATAAGCAATATTGAAGATATTGAAAAACATGATCTTGGTATTGCAGGATTTGTCCAGGAGAAAAAAGTCGGGGATGAAGAGATGACCTTTGTAAAAGAGTGTGAAAATCCCAAATCTGTAACTATTCTTATTAGGGGAGGGACAGAACATGTAACAGATGAGATAAAAAGAGCTGTATCTGATTCCATCGGAGTTGTCTGTGCATCAGTAAAGTCTCAAAGAGTTGTTGCCGGAGCAGGTGCAACAGAGGTCGAACTTTCCAGAAATCTAAGACTTTATTCAGAATCACTTTCAGGAAGGGAACAATTGGCAGTAAAAGCTTTTTCAGAAACACTTGAAATAATACCAAGAACACTTGCGGAAAACTCAGGACTTGATCCGATCAATGTTCTTACAATATTAAAGTCCGCACATGACAAAGGCAAAAAATGGGCAGGAATTAATATATATGACGGCAAGGTTATGGATGCCTGGAAAATGGGAGTTATTGAACCTTTGAAAGTAAAAACACAGGCAATAAGCTCTGCAACAGAAGTTGCAACAATGATTTTAAGAATTGATGATATTATTGCAGCATCATTAAATCAAGACGAGCAGCAGGAAATGGGACCAAATTTCAAAAGATGAAGGTTTATCTGTTAATCTTACAATAAGTTTTGTCGCAATCAAAGTCTTCATTTATGAGCATGTCTGCTTTTTCTCTCAAGGACTGTACTGCTTTATGTTCTGCTTCCAAAACATTAAGTCTTTCAATGTTTAAGGTTTCTTTTCCTCTTTTAATCTGGGCTTTTTTTGTTTCATGATAAGTTAGATCAATCATAACTCTGAAATTTGCATCTGCATTTAGTGCATACAAACCATCAACAATTAAAACCTTGGTTTTATTATAATCTGTTATTAATTCATCAACTTCCTGAGAAACAAGGTCAATACAAGGTTGTCTTGATTTTCTTCCTTTTTTAAAATCCTCAACACATTCATTTACCTTATTCCAATCTATTTCATTTAATCCAACTTCTTTAAATCCATTCCCTTTTCTCCATTCAGATCTTTTTTTTGGATGTATTTTATAGAAGTTGTCTGTGTGAAGGATTTTTGTAAGTATATTTTTCTTATTAAGTGTCTTTGCAACTTCATGAGAAATCTCACTTTTTCCTGTACCTGATTCTCCTCCTATAGAAATTACGAATTTATCTAATTTTGAAATTCCATTAATATGATTAATTATTATTTTTGCAGCTTTTTTATGTTTGTCTGTTATTAATAAAACATCACCGAGCATGTTTTATCCCTCTTTTAAAAATTTCCCAAGTATCATCAATCAGAGATTTAGGTTCGATAACATGAATATTATCACCTATTTTTATTTCTTTCTTTTCATTTCCTAATATCTGAATTTTTATATTTTGTTTATCAATCTTAAAAAAATAGGTTGCATCCCGGAATCTGATATTAAATTCAATCTTTTTCCAGGTTTTCGGAAGGTCAGGATTGATTTTTATGATATCATCATTAAGATCCAGTCCCGCGTATGATTTTATTGCTACAATTATTGTTCCTGCCATAACCCCTGTGTGAATTCCTTCTCCTGTTGTTCCTCCCTGGACATCAACATAATCACTTTCAAGTGCATCAACATAGAATTTATAGCTCAGATCTTTTTTTCCGATAAGATTTAACAAATATGAATGTACAACCTTGCTCAATGTTGATCCATGAGAGGTTCTTTTCACATAATATTCAAAATTTTTTTTTAAGAAATTTTCAACTGGTTTATATTTAAGTTTATTTAAAACTTCTTTTACCTGTTTTGAAGAAAGGTTATAAAAGGTCATTAGCACATCTGCCTGTTTTGCGACCTTGTATTCATCTGCTGATTTTCCTTCAGCTTTTAAAATCCTGTCCATCCTCTGGATATTGTCATATTGTTTTTTGTACATATCCCAGTCAATCTCTTTTAATTTAAAATAACCTTTAAATTGCTCAAATATTCCGTTTTCTGAAATATTTAATTTTAGAGATTCTGAAACCCTTTTCCATTTTTGTATTTCTTTTTCAGAAAGATTGATCTTTTCAAATATTTTATTTTTATCTTCACCAAGTTCATTTATTATATCAACTGCTCTTGAAAAAGTCCATGAAGCCATAACATTTGTGTAAAAATTATCTTCAAGTCCTTCTTCTTCTGACCCTGAAACATGCTCATGAAATTCATCAGGTCCCATTATTTTTTTTATTGAATATCTGTTATCAGTTGTTTTTTCTGCTTTGCTTAACCAAAATCTGCAGATCTCAAATAGCATTTCAGCTCCATATTCTCTTATAAATTCTTTGTCAAGAGTTGTCCAGTAGTAGTTCCATATATTGTATGCAGTTGCAAGAGACACATGCCTTTGCAGTGAGCTGTAATCAGGACCCCATTTTCCTGACATGGGATTAAGATGCATTGTCTGTGTTTCTTCTTTTCCTGATTTTCCTGACTGCCAGGGAAACATCGCACCTTCATATCCATGTTCTTTTGCGTATTTTCTTGCTTGATTTAATCTTTCATACCTGTACATAAGAGCGGATTTTGATATTTCAGGATAATGTATGTTAAAAAAAGGAAGTATATAAATAGTATCCCAGAAAATATGGCCCCTGTAAGCTTCTCCGTGAAGTCCTCTTGCAGGGATGCTTGCTTTAAGGTGAGCTGAATTTGGTGAAGAAGTTACAAACAGATGGTATATATGCATTCTTAATAGTTTCTGAATATATCTGTCTCCTGCTAATTTTATATCTGCTTTTTCCCAGATTTTTCCCCAGCTCACTATGCTTCTTTCTTTTAGAGTTTTGTAATTTTTGATTTCAGAAAGTACTGCTTTTCCTTTTTCTATTAGAGATTCACTTTCATGTTCTGAGGTGTAGATAGATACGATTTTTTCTACCGTAACCTCATTTCCTTTATTACAATCAATTTCAATTATTGTGTCAACAACACCTTTTTTGACTCGGATTTTAGGTTCTTTTTTTATTAAATCATTACCAAGAAAAGCTTTGATTTTTGCAAATTCAGCAATCTTAATATCTGATTGATTTGTCTTTACAAATAGATAATTTTCTGTTAAATCAGTTTCCCTGCGGTAATCTGCACCTTCTGATATGTGTTCAAGATGCTTTGAACTTAACTGCCTGTATCGCTTTACTCCATAATTTATGATATTAGCATCTAGTGATGTCTTGATATAGATTTTTTCACTGTAATTTAAGGGTTTTATCTTGTATTTTAATCCTGCTGTATGGATATTGTGCATGCAGGCGAATCTTTCTGATTCAATAAGAGTTTTCCGATTTTTTTTATCTTTTACAACCATAGTTTTTTTTAAAATACCTGTCTTAAAATTAAGAGTTCTTTTTATGTCAATAATCTTATAATCCGAAAGATTAAACCAGGAACTGTTTTTTATTTTAAATGTTGTAAATGTCCAGTTTGGACAGTTTACAAAATCTTCGTTTTTTACTATTCTGTTTTTAACTTCTGATTCTAATGTATTATATACTCCTGCAATGTATGTTCCCGGATATGAAAAATCATTAGATTTAAATTCTTCCATTGCACCCCTTGTCCCGAAATATCCGTTTCCTATTGTAAGCAGTGACTCTACAGTAGTCTCTTTTTCTTTTGAATAATCATAATAAGATATACTCCATCTATCTTTATTTATGCCGTTTACAAACCAATCATTTATTTTTTCAATAGATATTTTTTTTAAATCATCTACAACAATATCTGCACCATGAATCTTTAGTTCTTTTTTATTGTTCTCCCGGGCAACTCCTATCACAAGACCAAAATGTCCGTTTTTTCCTGCTATAACTCCTGAAACAGCATCTTCAACAACAACTGCCCTGTCATATGTAACATTTAGATTATCACAAGCCGTCTTAAATATGTCTGGCTCTGGTTTTCCTTTGAGATTAAGTTCTGCTGATACCACTCCGTCCACCCTTGTCTCAAAAAGTTCCAACAATCCGGCTGATTCAAGTATGGATTTGCAGTTTTTGCTTGATGATGCGACACCGATTTTTACTCCTTTTTTTTGGAGCTTTTTTATCAGTTCAACTGTACTTGAAAACACATCAACTCCTTTTGATATAATAAGCTCGTTGAACAGTTTATTTTTTTTATTTCCCAATCCGCACACAGTTTCTTTATTTGGTAAATCAGAAGGAATCCCATAAGGAAGTTTTATATCTCTAGACTCAAGAAATGATTTTACTCCTTTGTACCGGGGTTTTCCGTCTACATAGGAAAGGTAATCTTTTTCATGAGTAAATTCCCTGAATTTTTTGCCTGTTTTTTTGCTGTGTTTTTTAAGATAATTATCAAACATCTGCTTCCAGGCTAGGCTGTGCAGTGAAGCTGTCTGTGTGATTACACCGTCTAGATCAAAAATAACTGCATCAAATTTCATGTTTTTCATAAAAAAGTGAAAAAAATTCACTTTTTTATAATACTTTTGCTTTTGTTAACTTCTGTATGTGCAGAATTTATAACGGGTTTTCGGGAAGTATTGAGGTCTGTGGTAACAGGTTAAAATAAAAAGAATAAAATTCATGAAGAAAAACATTTTATGAAAAATACATTTAATGATATAGTTTTATAAAAAAATTGATTTTTCAATTTTTTTATGAGAAGAGTTTATATAAAAACATTTGGTTGCACTTTAAACAGGGCTGACAGTGAAATCATGGCAGGTCTTTTAAAAGCTTCAGGAAGATATGAGATTGTTGAATCTAGAAAAGATGCTGATCTTGTGATAATAAATTCATGTACTGTTAAAAAAAAAGCTGAAACAAAATTTTTTAGGTATCTGAGAAAGACAAAAAAACCTAAGATAGCAGCAGGATGTGTGGTTCAGGCAGCCCTTGATAAGAATTTATTTTCAGATGTCTCTGTTATAGGTACAGAACAAATTGAAATGATAATAAAAGCAGCAGATAAAACCCTTAAAGGAGAAGTTGTAAATTTTCTTGAACCAAAAAATCTTAAAAAACTTGAATTTCCACACCTAAAAAAAAAAAAAGTTATCGAGATTGTTCCAGTTAGCTCCGGCTGCATTGGGTCATGTGCATACTGCAAGGTTAAATATGCAAGAGGTGACCTGAATTCTTTTCCAGTTGATTCAATCAAAAAAAGGGTTGAACAGGGATTAGATAATGGAGCAAAAGAGATATGGTTAACTTCACAGGACATGGGCTGTTATGGTTTTGATACTGCCTCTTCTCTTCATGAGCTTCTTAATGAGATATTTACAATAAAAGGTGATTACAGGATAAGAATCGGCATGGGAAACCCAAACCACATACTAAAATATCTTGATGAACTTATTTCTGTTTATCAGGATAAAAGAGTCTTTAAGTTTCTTCATATACCTGTGCAGGCAGGAAATGACAGGATCTTAAAAAAAATGAACAGGAAATATTCTGTTTCTGAATTTGAATATCTTGTTAACAAACTTAAGAAAAACATTTCAGGGATAACTATCGCAACAGATATAATCTGTGGGTTTCCCAGTGAAACAAAAGATGAGTTTTTTGATTCTGTTGAACTGATCAAAAAAGTAAAGCCTGATGTTCTTAATATTTCAAGGTTCTGGCCAAGACCAGGAACAAAAGCAGCGAAAATGAAAAATCAGATTCACGGAAACTTAACTAAAAAAAGGTCAACGTTTTTAACAAATGTGTTTCATGGTATTTCACAAAAAAATAATAAAAAATGGCTGGGCTGGCAGGGAAAAGTCCTTATTGATGAGTATGGTAAAGATAATACTTTTGTTGCAAGAAATGATTATTATAAACCTGTGATTTTAAAAGGAGAACTTAATCTTGGTGAGTTTGTGGATGTCAAAATAAAAAATGTAACAACCTTTGATTTAAGAACATTCTAGAAATATTTAAATATTGAATCTTTCTATTTATTTACAATGAAAGATATTTCACCTTTAGTTGAGAAAGTTCTGGATAAATTATCAGATGAAGAAAAAGGTATTAGTTTATACGCAGGACTTGAATTTAAGCTGTTATTTAATATTGATCTGTCCAAACCATTCAGAAAAGCAAAAAAGGAATTTATGAAACAATACATTACAGACATATTAGTCCTTAATTTTGCAAATATTACAAAAGCTGCTCAAAAAGCCAGGCTAAACAGAAGACATCTTCACAGGTTAATCAAAAAGTTGGATATTGATATTGATTCTTTAAGGCAGGAGCTTTTTAATCCTGATTATTACATTAAAAAAAATATTCAGAGTATAATTGAGGAAAATAATACTGATTCTATTGAAATTGTAATTACTAATTTCAGTAATAAAATTGAAAAAATAACAGAAAAAGATATAACATTTGAGCAGATTATGAGCCTTTTTGAAAGGGAATATCTTCTCAAAGTATATATCCAGAATAATAAAAATGTTGCAAAAACTGCTGATGCAGTAAAATTGAGTGAAAGAACATTGTATAGAAAAATTAATAATTATGAGTTAAAATAATTGGGATTGTATCAGGTAATCAAGAAAAAAATAATTTTTTGTAATAAGAGTATAACTAAATGCTATAAGAAAGCTTGGAATAAAAGGAATTCCCTGTTTTATTAATACATGCTTGATTTTCCCTTTTTGTTTTAATTTTTTAAGTTTTTTTATCTGATACTTTTCAATACCTAAATCTTTTGGTCCGCAGATTGTCTTTTTGTTTACGACAACATCTTTTACAATCCAGTCTCCTTCTGTTAAGTCATCAACATCTGTTTTTTTTATCATTGCTTCCTTTTCAATTGCTTTTACAAAGATCCAGAGAAACTGGAACGAATATAAAAAAAACATTATTGCTGAAAATATAAGTTTTGAGGAAATATCAACATAATTTTCAGGAATAAAAAATAGTATCAGTAATAACACCAGAACTATAATTGATACTATTTTTTTTGTTTTCCTGATTTTTTTTCTCTCTGAAATATTTTTGTAAACGATAAATAATCTTTTCCTGTGTTTTATTGTCAGATATGCTATCCAGGCAAGCCCGTATATCGAACCTGCAAATAATAGATTTATATAGAATTTTATAAGAAATGAATCCAGGCCAAAAGATAGGCCTATCATAGCACCCAGACCCATCATCATCTTGGAATCGCCTCCACCCCATTGTCCAGTATAAAACATGATATAGCCTAATATTATTGAAAAAATAAGTCCGGAAATGCTAAACAATATAATATTTAGATTACGGCTGTAAACCCAGAAGATTGAATTGATTAATATACCAGAGATTATCAGTGAGAAGTTCAGCCAGTCTGCAACCTCTCTTTTTTTTAGATCCATGTATGATCCTGCAATAAGAGCAACAAAACAAATGATTATAATAAGAATGTTCATTAATTAACATATTTCCTGAAAATTTATAAATTTTTCTGGATAGATTTTATTAATAGTTTCAGCATTCTTTTATTCATGGAAATAGTCAGAGGAATCGAAATTCTGGACTTATGCCTGCATTTTGACAACACCCTTGTTATTGGTGATGTTCATCTTGGTTATGAAGAAGCATTGAGAAACAGGGGCCTTTTGGTTCCGGACAGGATGTATGAACAGATAATAATGAGATTAAAAATAGTATGTATTTGTTGTCCAGGACAGTAAGATAATCTTTTTTGGAAAGGTAAAGAATATTTATGATTTGTAAATGAATCTTATCAGGTCAGATTTTGTTATTATTCCTTTTATCTTTTCTTTTTTTTTAACCAGAACCAGGGGAAATTGTTTTAATAGATCTGCTATTAGGTCTCTTGTAGTTGTTGTCGGAACAATAGGAGGAGAATCTTCCATCACAGATCTTACTTTTAGATTTTGCTTGTTATTTTTTAATAGATTGTCAATTATAATAGATTCACTGATATAACCTACGACATGATTTCCGTTTAAAACAGGGAGCTGTGAGATTTCGTATTTTTTCATTTTTTCAATTGTTAATTCAATTGTGTTTTCCGGAGAGACAGAAATTATTTTTTTATTCATTATTTCTTCTGCAGACATCTCATTTTTGTTTTCAAGCTGACTTAATGTATCCAATATTTTTGATGCGTTGCTGTAGCTTGGATCAATATTTTTTGATTCTATTTTTGCTATCAGGGATTGGGATACTCCAGCTCTTTGAGCTAGTTCTTCCTGAGTTAATTCAAGTTTTTTTCGTCTGGTCTTTATCCTGGAGATTTTATCCATGATTTAGAATAAATTTAATTTGTTTAAATTCTTTTTGGAATAAAGAGGATTTATTTTAATCTTATTTAGGGATTGAGAAAAGATAACTACTCCATTTTACACTATTCTATTTATTCTTTCACAATCCCTATGTTTGGTAAAATTGCGTCCGTAAAGTAAAATTTCCATGTAAAAATGCTCGCGACAACCACCGTTCACAGAACGGTGGCAGCGAAAATTAATAATTTTCTGGGTATACAGGACAAGCATGGAACCATTTTCGCCCTCATTCTTCGGGCGAGTCGCTCACATTTTCACAAAAGCTGAAAGCGTTTTTTGTCCTCTCTTTTTATTCTTACTCTGCTTATAGAGAACTTTGAATTACCTATAGAGAACTTTGAATTACATATAGAGAATAATTCAAAGTTCTTCTTAAAGAATTTTGATGTTTTTCAAAATTCTCTATATTTCTTAACTAGAAAAATCTTTCGCTCTGCTAACATTATTCAAAAGTTGCCACTGTTTCTTGAACAGTGGAAAGTTTTGAATTCTAATAAATTCTTCCGATGGCAGACTAAAGATTAGGGGGAGGCCCATTCTATCAGGCTCAAAGAGATTTTAAAAATAACAAAAATTCGGCGAGAGGCGGCTATCCTCGACTTAAAAGTCGAGGTATTACGCCTGCCTCTCTTTTTTGCCGAATCGCAAGAAATCCATTTGGATTTCTGTGTGCCAAAAAGCATAAGCTTTTTGAGCATTTTG
>WJJD01000066.1 GCA_014729915.1 Candidatus Woesearchaeota archaeon
GCTCCGCATGCATAACTGCATTCATGTGCAATTATTGATTCCCAATCAACAGGCGGCTGTGTGCATGAATCAGATTCTTCATCACAAATTGATGTAAATCCGTATGAATCATATGTCAAACTATTGTTATCCGGTATGTATTCGCATGTGTCAACATCAATACTATTGCTTGAACACTCAACTGCAGTCCCGTCAACACAGAAATCATTGACACAGGTTTCCTGACCATTGCAGTACAAACCGTCATCGCAATCAGAATCATCATAACATTCTATTTCAGGTGTTTCTGCATCAATATCCAGTTCAGATACCTCTCCACACTCATAAGTTGCTCTTTCTCCTGTGTCAACCCATCTCGAACTTAAATATACTTCAAACACTATTTCCGGTGCTTCATCATATCCATCAAGTTCTCCCTGAACCCCCAAAAAATACTCTCCTGGGTTTTGGGTTGTATCCTGACCTTTAACTTCTCCTTCAATTATCCCTCTAATTTGTGTTCCTTCTTGAGCATCTTTTCCATCAACAGTTAATGAGCCTGAAAAAGAGTGCGGAACTCCGCCCCTGCAATAAGCACCAAGAACACTTCCTGTTAATGTTACTAACACTATTAATATCAATATTATTTTTTTTATCATTTTATTAATTACCCCCTTTGACATATAGTAAATTATAAGTTGTTTATTTATTTTTCGAAATGTATATATATGAAAAAAGGCCTGCAATTACCAGAGTAAGCATAACAATAATTCCAATAAAAAATCCATTATCAGGACTGATAAATTCAGTATTTATTGCCTGACCTGTAATATCATTTGAATTTTTTTCTTCATCCTTTTCCATATCAATATCAACTGAATGAGTCTTTTTGGTTGATGTTTCTGTTTCTTTTGTTTCTATTGATTCCTGTTTCTCAACTACTATATCTTCACTGTCTTTTTTGTTTTCTGTTCCTGTAACAATTGCAAAATAACTAAATCCCGGTGTGTAAGAGCTAAAATACGCATCCTGTGCATCAGAGCCTTCATATTCAGTCTCAAGCTTTTTCCATGCTCCGCCTGAATATCTCATTAATACAATGTTTTCAGGTTGGACCTGTTTTGATTCAATCCAGTCATTTTGCACTCTGAACCTGATTACTGCTGTATCAATATGATCAGTTGCCTTTTCTGCATCAACCGATACATATTTGTATGCATCAGCTATCTCTTCAACATCGCTTTTGTCAGGAATCTCAAAAATAAAATCTGCATTCTCAATATCTGCCTTAAGGATCAACTGGATTCTTGTAAATGGAATATCTTTATTCTTGAATGAAAAACTAATCTGCTTTCCTGATTCAATCTCAGGATAATAAAAAGTTTCTTTTATACTGGAACTTCCTGATGAACCTGATCCTCCGCCTCCTCCGCCTCCGGAAGATCCTCCTGAATTGGTATCTCCGGATTCATCTCCAGAATTATCAGCAACAGGAATTTTATTTCCGTTAAAATTTAAATCAAGACTATTTATTGTTCCGGATTGCCAGGTGTCCTCTTCCTCAGCCTTTATCTCTTTATATCCGGGAATTTTGATATAGAATTCTACTGTATCTCCAGGTTCTCCTACAACTCCGAAATCCTTGTCAGCATATCCATGTCCATATTTGCCTGGTGTGTTTATTTTTGTTTCTCCTTTTTTCTCTGTGTTAATTCTTGCAATTATCAATGAATTCACCGGGGCATCTACTCCCTTGACATAAGCATTTCCTGAGTAAAATGCCGGAGGTATTGGAATTTCCTGAGAAAAAACAAATGTTGATGATATTATGAGTATGATAATTAAAATTATATTTTTATTTGGGGTTATTTTGTTCATTTTTGATCACGTTTTAAGATTATTTAAAAAAAAATAAAAAAAAATTTTTAAGTTTATTGGGTTCCCAATAGTTCACCGTCTTCTGCTGCATAAAGAAGATATGCTTCTCCTGCAAACATTTTCTGTGTTCCTGTGGTCACACCGCTGTTTCCGCCGCCGGTCTCTCCTGTATTTGCTACACCCATGTATTTCTGAAGTGCCTCAACCCAATCATATACAATTGTATAGATTGAATCAATTGAGATTAATGCATGCTCCATCTTTGTTTCGACATAGCTGCTTAATCCGATATCATTCCAGCCCATCTTTATCTCTTTTGTAGGTGGTAGATATACACTTCCCTGTTCCATTGGTTCTACATCAATTGTTGTTTCCTGATCAGCGTTACACCAATATCCTTCCATAGCTTCAATCTCTGTGGTTCCTGTTGGGTAAGCCCATCCCTGAGCATCTTCATCCCAATAAAAGGACGCACTACAGACTGAATCTAATTCAAGTTCTGACCATTGATTATTATCAACAGCCAAATCTGTAGGTACACTGAAATAG
The DNA here is from genome assembly GCA_014729915.1 of Candidatus Woesearchaeota archaeon. Classification (GTDB taxonomy): domain Archaea; phylum Nanobdellota; class Nanobdellia; order Woesearchaeales; family GW2011-AR15; genus WJJD01. The sequence continues at coordinate 2,407 of WJJD01000066.1, forward strand.
TTCCAACCTTCCTGAAGCTCAATTGCGTCCTGGAAGGACTCTTTGAACTCTATTTCAATTGTTTTTGGTGTCAACGGAATTATACCCCAGTCAATACAGAATGGTGTGTAAAACTCGCTGTTCTCTTCGTAACTGAAGCCCTCAATTATCTCTAAATACTCTGCATAGTATTCATGATAAGATAGTGCTAATCCAGCACATTCAGCTTCTGCTTCTCCTGTACAGAGACTTGCTCCGACAAGATCACCAACCTGTACTTCAGCACAAATTTGCTCCCAGTCTGCAACACACTGCTGAGTCCACTCATACGCATCAAACTCCTCAATGTATTCTTCACCGAATACAGCTTCAAACCAATAAGTGTATTCAGCTCCTGTGAGCCACTCTTTGCAGCCAAACCCGTTTCCTGTTACTGTTATTTTTGAGATTCCCGGCTCAGTAGATGTAACCTTAATATCGGCTTTACCTCCTGAACAGTCCTCTGTGTTTACTATGATGCTTGTAGGATTCAATGGATCTTTTAATCCTTCAACAAAACATTCTTCATGTATGTATTTGGATTCAAGCTCTGTTCCAAGCAATGAGCTCTGAACTGTTGCTTCCATTGATGCCCTTACATCGAAATACTCGTTTTCAGGGTTAATTGTTATTGTTGCTGAGTCTTTACCGTCAGCTGCAACAACATATTTGTCTGCATTGATGTCCCATCTGTCAGCTACAGCTACAAAGTCAAGCTGTCCATAATCAGGAGTCAGTCTTGATGCTGTTTCTGAGTCTGGAAGGTTGTTCTCGTTGTACTCCTGTCCATTGCAATAGTCATCCCATTTATTAGGCATTGAACCAACGATTCTTTGCCAATAGCTGCTATCACAATAGTCAAAGACACTCACAACTGAAGATCTTGTTTCTCTTGGATCGAGTGGCTGACCATTGTAATCAAGCATCTTGTGGGCTACATGAACAGCTCCTTTTCCGAATGCAAGATTTCCGCAGTATACTCTTGCCATTGAAGGCATCATAACCTGGTTAAAATCCATCCATCCGAAAGTTTTCTGGTCAATGTAGGTGTCCCAGTTGTCAAGTGCAATACAGATTTTCTTGAACTTATTGTCAGGATGTCCTTCACTATCTCCCGGATCTCCTGCAAGTCCGTCTCCAAGATAACCTGTTACAAGTCTTCCGTACTTGTCCTGGACTTCTATGTCAACCCATCCTCCTGATCCGCCATACATCTTGCATGACTGGAAGCAGATCTCTGGATTTCCCATGTACATACACTCAACAAACTGTTCATCTGTGCATGCATCTTTTGGCAACTCTCCATTAAACATAAAGCCGTCTGCAGGAAGCAGATCACTATGCTTAATTTCAGTTATCTTAAGATGTCTTGGTGCACCGACAAACTCAACCTCTGTTGAATCCTCCTGGTTGCAGATTGTTCCTGCCTGCCATGAACATCCTTCCTGCTGGATACAAGTTGATTCATCACCAAATGTATCGCATTGAAGTCCGCTCAATCCTGTGCAGTATCCTTGTGATACAGTATCACAATCAGCATCTTCTACAGTTACAGTCACTGTTTCGATTACGTCATTTAAGATTTCGATAGTGCAGTCTTCAATCCACGGGAACAATGATTTGCATCCCTGGAAATATCCGGTAACACTCTGGTCATAATTGTTATTTCCAGAAAAGTCTTTGGATATTATTGCACTTCCGTCAACACTAACTGTGACGTATTCGTCGTAAACTGCTACAGGATTTTGACATTCGTCAAGTTTTCTTATAAAGATTCTTGTCTCCTGCTCACCATCAGCTGGAATTCCTTTTTCAGGCATTGCCATGATGTCATACTGATATGGTTCTCCTGGTGAGAAGATCACATCAAAAAAATCTGCATCTAGGCCAACAGGTATTGTAAAGATCCTGAAACCAGTGTTGTATGATCTTATTCCGAATAGGCTTGAATCATCTGATTCAACACGGAAAGTCGCTTGACCATTAGAGTCTGTATA
>WJJD01000067.1 GCA_014729915.1 Candidatus Woesearchaeota archaeon
ATGAATGACAGATAGGTATTTCCGTCAGTTGTTGAGCTCATACCTGAAAAAATAAGATCTTCGGATGAGATGTATCCATAGATAAACGGGAAAAGGAAGATTAAAATTATGATAAAATAGGTTTTTTTATTCATCTTTCACATAATAAAATACGATCATATCTCCGGATAATTCATTTGAATCATCTCTGAAATATTTTTTAGATTCTAATTTAAAGTTTTTATCTAAATAGTCTTTCATGGCTTCTGCTTCTTTTGCATAACTTTGATTGTAGTTTGCAAAAACTAACCAAATTCCATTGAAATTCTTTAAATTTTCTTTTTTTACATCTAGAAAAAATAACTTAGAGTTTCCCTTATAATAATAATTAAATGGTTGAATTCTTGTTGAGATTATAGCATCAGAGTTCTTTTGATTAGAAGATACATAATGTGTTATTTCATCCCAAGGTTCCCTTAAAAAATTATTATAGTAATAATTTAATGAAATAAGATTTAAAATGATAATACCACTTACCAAAAAAACCTTAAGAAAGTTAGTTCTTTGGTTCGTTATAGATTTTGATAGAATTAATATAAAAATGGGATATAAAAAAGACAAATATCTTGGTCTAAATAATGGGTAAAAAAAACTTAAAAAATATAAGAGAAATAACGGAACCATAAAATTGGCAGTTAAAAAATTAAAAGAAGAATCAGTAAATTTTTTCATGTAACTTTTTAGATAATTTAAACAAACTATTCCATAAATAAACCCAATTGAAATTAATTCGGGTAATTGATGTAACATGTCCTCAATCATAGATGATATTTTGAAAATAATTCCTGTATAACCAACAGAAAATACAACAAAAAAATAAAAAATTTCTAGAGGATTAAACATGGATCTTTCCCCTGCACCCATATTTAATCCTTTGATAAGAAATATCATGAATGGCAATAAAGCTAAAAAAAAAACAAATTGACCAAAAAAAAATCTTTTATATAATTTTTTATGATAAATGACCATTAATACGTTTGCTGGAATAATAATTAAAACAGATAAATAATGAGTATAGGCTAAAAGTAAATTAAAGAAAAAATAAAAAATAATAATTTTGTTACTAAAATTTCTTTTCAATAATATTTCAATAAAAATTATAAAAGAAATAAGAGATAACATAATAATAAAGGAATAGGATCTTGCCATTTGGGAAAAATATATACTATACGGAGATAATGAAAAAAGGAATGAAGCTAATAATCCGGTAGAAGTTTCGAATAAATTTTTACCTAGAATATAAATTAAAATTATTGATAATGTTCCAATTAAAACTGAAGGTAATCTCATATAAATTTCGCTATAACCAAAAAGATCACAGAACATTTTTAATAGGATATTATATAATGGTGGAGAACCAGGATCAAAAATTTTTCCTGAAATTAAATTAGAAATTGAAGAATCCTTTAGTAAATAATATTGATAAGCTTCATCCTGCCAAAGACTTTGTTTTTCAAGTTCATATAATCTTAAAAATCCGCCAACAAATATTATTAAAAATAAAAAATAGAGAAGGTTTGATTTCATAAATTCTTCAATCTTTCCCACTCTGCTTCCCCCATGTCCATTTATGGTTGATAAAAAAGTTCCAGAATACAACAATCAAAATTGTTATGAACTGCGCTAAAAGGTAGTCATAGCTTCCTACAATCGCATCAAAATTAGCAAATCTCAAAAAAAGATTGTAGATTATCAGATTAAGAACCATCCCGGTTATTGCAGCAACATGAAACTTACCGAATCTGGACAATAAGCTTGAATCATGCTTTCCTTTAAATGTAAAGATGCTGTTTAAAATAAAGCTTAATATGAAGGATAATTCTGCAGCAATCAATGGAGAGACTATCCTTTTTTCAAGGTTGATTAAATCAACAAACACAAACAATAAAACCATATTGAAAACAGAAACAACTGCTCCGACTGTGCAAAAAGTCAAGAATTTCAATATTATTTTTTTCCTCAGCTTAAATACATTCATGAAGAACTCAATCATGTCTTTTGCTTCTAATTTTGACTCTCCGTGCTTTCTTTCCCTGAAAACCAGAGGAATCTCAGTAACAGATGCATTGTTCTGAACAAATTCATATAGAAGAGTTATCTGGAATGCATAACCTCTTGTCTGGATTTTTTTCTTTTCAATCTTTTGGTATTCAGAAACTCTGAATGCTCGGAATCCGGTTGTGCAGTCATTTACCTTATACAATCCTGCAATAAGTCTTGCCAATAGGTTTGCCCCTCGGCTTATTATCTTTCTTTTAGCTGTCCAGTCCGGTGTTCCCCCGCCTTTGATATACCTGGAAGCGATCACAAAATCATATCCTTCATCGATCTTTTCTAAAAATTCCGGGACTAATTCCGGAGGATGCTGAAGATCCGCATCCATCATAAAAAGGATTTCAGCGTTCAATTTTTTTATTGCATGGTCAAATCCTCTAAGATATGCAACACCGAGCCCTTTTTTATTTCCTGTTATGAGATGAAGGTTCTTGTATTTTTTTTGGAACTTTTTTACTTCTTCTGCTGTCCCATCAGGGCTTTTATCATCTACAACAAGAATGTGCATATCGTGATTTTTGATCTTTTTAAAGGCTTTTTCAAGTGCCGGAATCAATACTTTGATGTTCTCTTTTTCATTATATGTCGGTAATACAATAACTGCTTTCATAAAAATACCTCTTTTCTGTTCTTTTAAAATAAATTATCTACTATTTATAAGTTTTTCTTATTATTTATTACTAAGAAGTTGTTAAAAGTACTTAAGAACATTCCTTCTGATCCAATGGCTTGCTCTTGTTGATATTGAATTTTCCAGGAAATTCTCTTCAATGTATTGATGAACTGGTCTGAATTGTTTTTCCTGTATGAAAAGTTTTCGGATAAGTTCACCAAACTCACTTTGACTAAAATGGTCAACAGGCCTTAATCCCAATTCCTGTAATCTTTCAATTCCTTTACTCAATTCTTTGGGATCCCTTTCATATTCATATCCATACCAATTATTTTGAAAATTATTTTCATCATCTGTTTCACAAATGGAGAGGACATTAAGATCAAATTCCTGATACTTCTCTTGTTTTGGTCTTTTATAATGCAGTGTAATTCCTGTTGATTCGTTGTACGGAAACTGGATTGCAACAAAGTCATTGTAATGCTCAGGATGAGACGGAATATATTTTATAATTGAGTTATTGTCCTGAATTAAAAAATAAGATACAAAATCTCCACTTGGTGAGGATAATTCTAATCTTAAACAAGGTTTTTCGCATACAAATTGAGATCCTCTTGTATAAGTAAAATATCTATTTCCTATATCCGTAGGACTGGCTATTTTGATATTTAGATCAAATCCGGGTATTCATGGTCCAATCTTTGATTTAATGTTTGTTGCATGCTATCATGAGAAACAGGAGTTTCCTGAGATTTATTAATTCGTGACCTCTTTAACAGCGGAAGATTTTTTTCCGGAAAATTTCCTTCAAGCAAATACATTGCATTAGACTCTCTTACTTCTGCAATATGTTCCAGATCTCTACCAGTATCAAATATTTGATAGTATAGTGTTGTCATAAATCCTATAAATCCGGATTTATATTTAAATTTAACTTTCTTTATCACTTAAAAGTTAGGATCCTTCCTATTATGTTCTTGAAGAATTCTGTTCATAAAAATCTGGAAAGACATGACGAAGATTTTGAGAAACTTCGGGTGTTGTAACATGCTTGGCAATTATATAAGCATCCTTTTTGTCAAAAACAAAATTGCCCCTGATATATTTATCTAAATCAATTGCATGATTCTCTTCAAAAAATAATCTTGCAACCAATTCTTCAAATACTTTTGTTTCAACTCTGTTTTTTGGAAGAAAAGTAAGTCCTCCGCTTTGATACATATAACAGGCTGCAGAAAAATCATATGAATCACATTCAGGATCTTTGTGGGGTAGATAATTAAAATAGAGATATTCATTTAAAAAGTTCTGTCCCGGAAATAACTGCGGAGTATAATTTAGCTCGACAAATTCATCTTGATCCTGAGGTTTGAATCTCAGGACAAGTTCATCATAAAGATGATCTCCTTTTTTTTTCTTTTCATATGTAGTTGAAGAACCTGTCTTCATATCTTCTATTGAAATGTAGACAACCATATTTTTTTGTAATTTCAACTCAACCTTGTATTTATCAGTTTGTCGATTATATACTCCGCTTAAAGAAGAGAAATCCCTGCTTATCAAAAGATCCAGAGGGTAATCCAGATGTGTTTGAGATGATAAATTCCTGCAACTTGCCTGATGCACAGATTCTGGATTTTTGATGAATCCGATATAAGGAAGCTGATTTTCTGATTCTGCATAATAAATTCCGGGCATATCTGAAAATGGGACTGTTCCGCCAAATGACTCAATATCGTCTATTGATCTAACTCCCGGCGAAATCAATGTTTTTCTTAATCTTTGGCTTAAGGATGTCATTTTCAGAAGAAAAAATAAAGAGTTTATTTAAACATATCAGAAAAAATTCATTCTTGCTTTTCTTTTAGGAGTTCTTCTATATAATCATTTGGAGACCTTAAAGGTTCCTCAAAAAACATTTCCTGGACTAACTGGGCGAAATTTCGTATGAGAATATCCGGAACATCTCCAGAATCAGATAATCTCTTTTCAGGGGAATATTTAAAAAGATGACTTATTACATCACGGAGGTCTCTTCTATAATGATGGTGAGTATAAAATAAGTCCTGTTTATCCTCTCCTTTTATATAGGTAAGTATTAACTGATCTGTTGTTATTATTCCCTGATCTGTAGTTCCTGATTCATATATAATAGCTGCTCCTGTGTGGTCAGAGAACTGAAGCGATTTAACTCTATCCGATGATTGATCAAGAATTAATTCGAGATTCATATCGTTGGAATTACGTGAATATTTTACCACCTTTTCTCTCGGTGATACTTCTATTTCTAAATCTAAAGGATATTCTTTGTATGGATCATTAAGATCTTTTGATTGAAATTTTATTTGTTTTGGAGTTTCCTTAGTTGGCTCATAAAGAAATCTTACATGAGGGAGAACATTCTCATCTCCGGAATAAGTTATAGAACAGTCAGATAATCTATCGAACGTGCAATTATAACGACCAAATCCCAGGGAAGCTTCCCTTGATACCAGTTTATTTCTTAAAAGTAATCCTGAATAAACCATATTTTTAAGGTTTGAAAGCTTATTTTTAAAGATTACTATAGGGGTGTAGTTACAGAATAAGAAATATGATTTATATTATTTAAATTTATTTCCTCCTGTTTTGTTGAAACATTTTAATGTATTTCGGTAAATCCGATTCATTTGTCAAAGAGTGAACTATAATATCTCCAAGTTCCTGATCACTAAATTTTTGCCTTGGGTTAAATCCCATATTCTTTAATTTATTGATTCCATCTTTTATTGTAAATCCTTTTCTATAGCTCCAACAGAAATGAACTTTATATCCCTCTGAAGGCTCAAATCTTATATAATAGAGATTATAATCCTGAATATCTTCTGAATTCTCTAGTTCTTCCCTTTGGTAAAGCAGCTGAATTCCGAGATCATCTATCCTGAATCTCACTTTTATACTATCTCCTCTGAGACATGGAAAATTATGTTCAGGCAAGTATGCAATACTTTCTGTTGATTTAACTTCATTTTTCACTTTAAAATAATTCACTTTTTCTTTTCCAACACATAACTCTACTAAATTACCCTTTGATATTGATAATCCAAATTGTTCACTGCCATTTCTTTTGACACATAACCCATAATCGTTGATTATCGAATCAATACTATTATATGACAGCGCGGAGATATGTTCTCTCTCATTAGGATCTAAATATTCTAAATAATCCGGAAGTAGAATTGGTTTAAGTAGAAAATCAATATCTAGTTCCCTACCAATTCCTGAGAATATTTTATCAAAAAGACACTCCATTATAAATTAAACACGTTATTTCTTATATTTAAGCGTTATTGTTCTTTTCTTGTTTTAATTGTTCCTCTCATACCTGTATATTTGTTTAGTAATATCAAAGCCAGGGTTTCTTGGTGTATTAGCCGCATCAATATAACTTTCAGTTATCCTGTCTCGATCTGTCTGATCTATTAATAGGTCGGATAATGATTGATAATCTTGTGTAATAATTTCTACTCCCTGAATTTTTCTATCTTTAGCCAATTGGACAGCGGTCCTTAAGGAGGCAGTGTCCCTGACCATTTTATCTGGACCCGAGGAAACATATAAAATTTTCCCAATGTTTGTCATGTCATTAATACTATTGATTAATGGAGTTGTCAAGGATTCCCTTACTTTTATTACAGGAGGAATAGATAATACCTCCCCTGTTCTATTTGCGCTTACCATCTGATCCGGAATTGTATAAATATATTCATACTCGCCAGGAGATTGCCTGTTAAGGTGCAATATGACCCTGTGGTTATTGTTCCATAGATAAAAAGGACAGGATAAATCATTATCGCTTCCGTAACAAATATCATAAACACCATCAGGAATAATGATTTCACTCCCTTTTTCAAAACCATATTTGTCAAAATCTAAATCTCTTAAAATTGGAAAATCCGATGGAGAAATTTCTCCATAATATATTGTATCTCCGGCATCTCCGACATTTCTATATGAAATTAATCTTCTTTCAAGATTCGGATAATCATCGGCTGGTTCCATATCAAGCTTATTATGGATAGCTTGTTCAAATTCCCGGGCAACATCCAGGATTGCCTGGACTCTTGGATCAAGAGATTGTCTGCGGGGAAAAAGATCCTCAATTGCAAGCATATCATTTCTCTTTTTTTCTTCAATTTCTTCTATTAATGGAGCAATATCAGGAGGTTCCAATGCTCCAGAAGTACAAAAATAAGGATGTCCGATTAGAGGATCGCATAAAACCGAATTTATACTGTCAATTTTTTGCTGTAAATAATCAACTGCTCCTCCAGCTCCATCAGCTAATCCTTCTGCACCATCTCCAAGTTTTTTTACAGCAGCTTGACTTGTTTTTTTAGCTGAAACACAAGCCTGGAAAAAAGCAGACACTGCTGCTAATCCGGCCGCTTTTAAAAAATCGCTTCTACTCCGTTTTTTCATTTTTCCATGAATAATTATTAAACTGTTATTTCTTATTCTAAAACCACTAAGAAGTTTCTTTAAAAAGCAACTCTGTCGTCGGAAATTGTTATTTTCTTTAGTTGGGATGATTTGGTTATAATTAAAGATATCGGATTATTATTTTATATTTGCTCTCCAGAATTCAAGTATATCTTTCAGTGATTGTCTGAAGCTGATTTCAGGCTCCCATCCTGTTGCTTTTTTTAGTTTGGTATAATCTCCCTTCAATATCGGAATGTCTGATTTTCTCATCCTTTCAGGATCCTGCTCTACGATGATTTTCTTATTGCTCATTTCTAAAAGCAAGTCAAGCATCTTTTGGATAGAATAAGCTTTTCCTGAACAGACATTATAGATCTCTTTGGATGAAGCTTTCTCAATAATTAACCTGTAGGCTTTGACAACATCTCTTACATCTGTAAAATCTCTCTTCGCTTCAAGATTACCTACTTTTATGGTATTTTCATTATTTTTTTCAAGCTCAGCAATCTGCTTTGCAAAGGCTGAAGCTACAAACTTATCCGTTTGTCCGGGTCCGATGTGGTTAAAGCTTCTTGCAATAAACGCGTTGTAATTTTTTCCGATTTTTTCTGCCTTAAGCTTAGATTCTGCATAAGGAGAATTTGGTGAAACAGGATCATCTTCTTTGATAGGAATTTTTTCCGGGATTCCATAGACATGGGCGCTGCTTATGATTAATTTTTTTGCTTTTTTTGCTGAACTCAAAACATTTTCTGTTCCGAGAATATTTACTTTTTTGGTAAGTTCAGGATTTTTTCGGCTGAAACCCACATCACTTACTGCTGCAAGATGAAAAACAACATCCGGATTAACAGCATCAAATATGGTTCTTACTTTATCTTTATCAAGTATATTTAGTTTAATGTATTTTGCAGGTGCAACAGCTCTGGTTACTTCAGAATGATATGTCCCGACAATATCATAACCATTCTCAAGCAATTCCTTGATAAGAAAAGGACCTACAAAACCTTCAGAACCTGTGATTATCGCCCTCATAATTATATGAGAAAAAAGATTAATATAAAAGGATATTTATTTCCTGTGTGTATTTTGAAAGGGAAACATGTATAGGAGGAAAATATTTTTGGTAACATTTCATCTCTGTGTATTAATTTCAATTAAAAAATCAACAAAAAAGATCTTTATTGAATGTTAACAAAAAAAAGGGATTTTCCCTTTAGACAAAATACTCACTATTTTCTTGGCTTATTTCCCTGTTTTTTCATCTCTTCATAACGGTAAAGGTCATGCTCAACCATCATCCCGACCAGTTCTTTAAAAGATACTTCCGGTTTCCATTTAAGTTCTTTTTTTGCCTTGGAATAATCTCCTTTGAGCAGATGAACTTCAGCAGGCCTGAAATATCTTTCATCAACAACAACAAGGGTCTTTTTTGATTTTTTGCAGACCCCTTTTTCTTTTTTTCCTTTGCCTTTCCACTTTATATCATAGCCTGCTTTTTTAAAAGCATATTCACAAAATTCACGTACTGAATGAGTCTCTCCTGTTGAAATCACATAGTCATCAGGTTTTTTCTGCTGAAGCATGAGATGCATTGCCCTCACATAATCTCCTGCATACCCCCAGTCTCTTTTTGCATTAAGGTTTCCTAATCTTAATTGTTTGGAATATCCATACTTAATTCTTGCAACACCATCAGTAATTTTTCTTGTTACAAATTCAATCCCTCTTCTGGGTGATTCATGATTGAAAAGTATCCCGTTGCAGCCGAATATATCATAGCTTTCCCTGTAATTTATTGTTATCCAGTATCCATAGACCTTAGATACACCGTATGGGCTTCTGGGATGAAATCTAGTGTTTTCATCCTGCGGGCTTTCTTTAACTTTTCCAAACATCTCACTGCTTGATGCCTGGTAGAATTTTATTTTCGGATCAACCAATCTTATTGCTTCAAGAACTCTTGTCACGCCTAAAGCAGTCACTTCTCCTGTCAACACAGGCTGGTTCCATGAAGTCGGAACAAAAGATTGTGCTGCAAGGTTGTAGACTTCTTTAACATTATATTTTTTTAAAATCTCGATTAGAGACAACTGATCAATAAGATCTCCCTGAACAATCTCTATCTTGTCCTGGATATGTTTTATCCTTGAAAAATTGATTGTTGATGTTCTTCGTATCATACCAAGAACCTTGTATTTTTTTTCTAATAAATATTGGGCAAGATAGCTTCCGTCCTGGCCTGTAACTCCTGTAATTAAAGCTGTTTTTTTCATTTTGTTTACCTCTTGATAGAGATTTAATATTTTTACACCTATTTAATATTTTTGAAAATTTTTTATGAATAGAAAAAATAGTGATGATATGGCCAGGCGAGGCAAGTCTGAGTAGGATTTTGGAACAAAATCCGTCTGTGCCTTTATCATCATCACTATTTTTTGGATTTTATTGTCATTAATCCTTAATTTATTTTTTAATGGGTGAATATTCACGTAAAACAGCAATAAATATATATAAAGAGAATAATTTAATTAAATAGGGGTCTGATGCAGAATAAAAAACAATTTAATGATTCAATAGTATTTTTTCTATTAATTACTTTTATCCTGTCAATCTTTATGTATCAATATATCAAGGATCCATCTATCATAGGATTTGTTCCAAAGATTGGCAAAACAGGAGTATCTGACGGTCTTATCCTGAATCTCACATTTGATGATGAATCCGATCCCTGGAAAGATTATAGTACCCTAGATCATGAATTTACAGCGAACGGAAATGTTAATCGGGTCAACAGGAGTTACTGCAAGTATTATGGGTGTGTTAACTTGAGTGACACCAGTGGAGATTATATTTATGCTCCTGTTAAATTTGATTTAAATAAAGATATAGCGGTTGGTTATTGGATTTATTATGAAACCCAGCCTGCCTCAGGAAGTTCAACACAATACATTATGATGATCTCGGAGGATGAAGCTACGCACAATAATGATAATATTCTTCAAACTCTTGAAAGTGCTTGGGGAATACAATTTGCAACCACAGTTATGAATTCCACTGATAAAAATGAAGTGGGTGCAAGTGTCGGAAGTTCCAATCCTTCAACTGCATCTAAATGGTACCACTATTTTATGCAGTATTCAACTGAAAAAGACAGAATAGAAATCTGGCAAAATGGAGTTCTGAGAACAAATTCCTCTGAATCAGATTTTGATAATATTTTAATAAATAAAACAAAAGATGAGCTTTATATAGGTATAGCAAAATACGGTGATGTTGAAGGATATTTAGACGAAGTTTTAATGTACAATAGAAGCAATTTTACAAATGTACAAGTTCAATCAATGTGGGAAGATAAGAGATTAGGCACACCTCCAGATCTTGATCTTTATATAAAAAATATTACTTATGAACTTCCATATGATTGGTCACATGAAAATAATTCAGTTGAGGTAAACGCTGGAAATAATTTAGAAATAAATATTACATTAGCTAATTCAGGAACCAACAATACAGGCAATTTTGATTGGAATTGTACAATCTTTAATACAAAAACAAATGTAGAAACTGAATTATGTTCAGGTAGAACTACAGTAAATGCTGAATCAGAAACAATTATTGTATGTAATTGGACATCAGAAGTTGGTTTTTTCAAAGGTAATTGCTCATTAGATACTTCATCAGAACTCAATGAAGATGGGACAGATACTAATTTTCAGAGAATTTATATTCCGTTTATAGACAGACCTTGGATGTTATTTAATTTATCTGAATGGAAGGGGAAATATTATCCCTATTTTACCAATTCTTCTAATGAACTTGCTTACGACTCCTATGATAGATTTGATGGATTCGGAACAATTGGTTTTAGTGATTGGTCTTGTAATGAAGTAGATCCGTACGGATCAAATGCAAGAATAGCTGCAGAAATATGTTTAATAAATAATTATACACAACCATTTGGTGATACTCCTTGCAAAAACGCTATTGATGAACTATATGGTTGGTCCAATAGAACCCCTTCAAGTTGTGATTCAGTTCAAGCAGTTCATAAATATGCTGATGTCATTTTTGCTTATGATATGATGTTTCCAAACCTCACAGAAAATCAAAATGAAGATATTGTTAATGGATTGCATTCAATTATGCAAGAAATTAATTCATTAGCAAATCCGCAAGATGATAATGACGATATTATTGAAGGAGATAATGGAAAGGGATTTGGTTCTGGAATTGGAACTTTAGCTTATGGGTTATTAGGAGCATACAAACATAATCCAACATTGATTCGCGAAGATAATCAACAAAGATACGGTGAAAATCTTGCGGATGAATGGTTGGATAGAGAATTATCTTATTTAAAAAGCTATAAAAATGATTCTTGGTCTAAATATCAAGAGGGATGGGCTTACAAATTTTATGCTCAATATCACTTAATTGAAAATTTATGGATCCATAAAAGACTTAAATTAATTGATGTTTCGCCTTATCAAAATGCATTAAATGCGATGGGAAGAGAACTTATAACAGATATTTTAGATTATAACTATAATGGAGAATCCTTGAGAAATGATAAAGACTTTTCACTAAGAGGAGTTCAAAGAGGGGATAGTAAAAGCTATGAATCAATTGGAAGTGCAGGTAGTTTTATTGAAGAAGGAGGAATGCTGCTTTATTCTGGAGTTTTAAGTGACGATAATTCTATTAAACAAGCAATGTTATGGCATAGAAATAAAACAGATATCAGTGATAATCCATGGAATTATATTGATTTATTTTTGTATCCTGAATTAGCTTCTCAAATTGATAAACCTGAAAGTATTGAAGAAATATTCACTGAAAAAGTCATTTTTGATAATGCTGACGATATTTTAACTATAAGGACAAATTATTCATATATCAATGACACTGTCATCCAGATCGACGGGGGTGAGGAGCGCGGAGGCGGGCATTCTCAGGCACAGGGATATTTTCTGTATGCTCTTGGCGAGCCTTTTATTGATTATGAGCAGGTTCCTTATGAGGATGACACCAGGATGGATGTCTGGAAGAACGGAATTTCCCTGCAAAACACTTCCCAGACAGCTGAAGGCACAGGAGGCATATGGAATGATGCATGCGGAGATTACGCATATAACCAGTACTTCGGAATGAAAGACTGCTCTACACCAACTTACAGTTCTGATTATCCTGATTACAGGGACTTTTCTTTAGAATACGGAGGGGATCTTTACAATTATGTCGGAACAAAAGATGCGGATTTTGCAGGTGTTTTTTTAAACAGGCCCTATAAAAATTCTGATGATGTTCTTGAATATTTC